>JBILUT010000176.1:0-4311 GCA_044370875.1 Polaromonas sp.
GCGTGCCGATGCGTCGGTGTTCAGGGCCACCACCAGGCTGCCGCCCAGGGCGCGTGCTTGCGCCAGGTAGCTGACATGTCCCCGGTGCAGGACATCGAACACCCCGTTGGTGAACACCAGCGGTCGCGGCAGCAAGGCGACTTGTTCGCGCAGTTCTTCGCGCGCAGAGATCTTGCTCAGGAAGTCCGGGTCGGCAGCCAGCTTCACGCCACTTGCGCCCGATCGGTCGTCGCCAAGGGTCGCATCAGCTCCTTGCGGAAGCGGTTGAGCTCCTGCACCGTCTCGAAGCTGCGGTTCATCAGCAGCCCCAGGTTGTGCAGGATCCGCTCGACGACCTTGCTTTCCCATTCGGCATCGAACTTGATCTGCTGGCTGAGCCAGTGCTCAAGCCATTGCGGGTCGGGTAGGCGTGACTGAACCGTGTCGCGTGGGAACAGCGATTTGTTGACGTGCAGATTGGTCGGGTGCAGGGCCTGTGCGGTGCGCTTGGCGCTGGCCATGAGCACACCAATCTTGCTGAATGCGGCGCGGGCGTCGTCACCGAATCGTCCGATGGCCCGCTTCATGTAGCGCAGGTAGGCGCCGCCGTGCCGGGCCTCGTCTTGGCTCAGTTGGGTGTAGATGTGTTGGATGACTGGCTCGGTGTGCCACTGGGCAGCGCGCCGATACCAGTGGTTGAGCCGGATTTCGCCGCAGAAGTGCAGCATCAGGGTTTCCAGGGCCGGTGCCGGCTCGAATTCAAACCGGACCTCGTGCAGTTCCTGCTCGCTGGGCGCCAGCTCGGGGCGGAAGCGGCGCAGGTATTCCATCAGCACCAATGCGTGCTTCTGCTCCTCGAAGAACCAGATCGACATGAAGGCAGAAAAGTCGCTGTCCTCGCGGTTGTCCCGCAGAAACATCTCCGTGGCCGGCAGGGCCGCCCATTCGGTGATGGCGTTCATCTTGACCGTCAGCGCCTGTTCGTCTGACAGCAGGCTCCGGTCGAAGCGATCCCAAGGGATGTCCTTGTCCATGTCCCAACGGACGGATTCCAGTTGCTTGAACAGTTCAGGATAGAGCATGGAAGTCTTCTCCTGGCCCGGCGGCCGCGAAGCCCGGCCATTCTAGGGCCAGGCTTTCCCAGGCCGCCGATCGGGCTTACATAGCCCCAGTGAGCGCAGCTGTCAGCCTGGCTTGACAATCGAAGGGGCCGAAGCCGCGGGAGTGATTCGCCTCGGCTCGGGCCCTTTTTCTTTTGGAGAATCGCCGATGCGTCGATCAGCCACCGCCTTTTTGCCCTCCTTTCGGGCCCTGATCCTCTGGAGCTGTTTCGGTTTGGCGCCGCCGGCTTGGGCCCAGACTGCAGCCGGCCAGGAGACGGTCGGCTGCCCGCCTTTGCTGCAGCACACCCTGCCTCGTTTGCAGGATGAGAAGCCGCAGTCGCTGTGCCAGTATGCCGGCAAGGTGGTGCTGGTGGTCAACACCGCCAGTGCCTGCGGATTTACCTCGCAATACGCCGGACTCGAGGCCCTCCATGCCCGTTATCGGGATCAGGGGCTGGTGGTTTTGGGTTTTCCGTCCAATGACTTCGCGCAGGAAAGGGGCAGCAACAAGGAGATTGCCGACTTTTGCCAAAACACCTACGGCGTGAAGTTCCCGATGTTTGCCAAGACCTCGATCACCGGCCGTGATGCCCACCCCTTCTACAAACGCCTGGCCAGTGAGTCCGGTAGTGCGCCAAGGTGGAACTTCTACAAGTACCTGATTTCAAGAGACGGAAAGGTAGTAAGCGCTCACGGCTCAACCACCGCGCCCACCGACCCCCGTTTTATCAAGCAAATTGAGCAGCTTCTTGCAAAATAACCGGTTGGTCATAAAATGACCGGACAGTTCACATTCGTGGGCCGCGTTTGAAATTCAGGACGGAGCATGCGTGTGACTCAGTGTTTCAGAACGGGCCCCATGGCAGTCGCAGGGGCGGCAGGGCCGGGCCGACCATGGCGTTCCTGCCGCAGGTTGCGAACCGGCGCTGGCGTTTTGAATCATGGATTAACGGTTTTCGTGTTGCGAAGTCTTCCGGAGCCCATCGGCCCGGCTGCCATCTCGGGGTGTCTCTCCTCCTCCCTCCCTCCCTCCATTGCCCCGGGACGCTTCGCAACATTTTTTTATTCGAGCGCCGGTGATGGGCATTGATCCGCTCATGCGTACGGCCCTCCCTTCGGTCAGCACCGGAGGGCGTAGCTCCGGCCCGAGGGTGGCCATTGTGGGATCGGGCATCGCCGGCTTGGCTGCCGCATACCGGCTGCGTGGCCAGGCCAGCGTGACGCTGTTTGAGTCGGGCGATTACTTCGGCGGACATACGCACACGGTCGATGTGTCGCTGCCGACGGCGGCGGGCTTGCAGACTCACGGCGTGGACACCGGTTTCCTGGTGTTCAACGAGCGCACCTATCCGAACCTGATCGCGCTGTTCGGCGAATTGGGGGTGCAGTCGGCCCGCTCAGACATGTCGTTTTCCGTGCAAGCGCCTGCCGGTCCCGGTCGACCCGGGCTCGAGTGGAGCGGCTCGAGCCTCAATACTGTGTTTGCACAGCGCAGCAACCTGTTGAGGCCGGGCTTCTGGCGCATGCTCGCTGATGTGCTGCGCTTTAACCGCCTGTGCACCGATCTGGCCCAACAGCTTGAGCGCGGCCGGGACGATCAGGCCCTGATGCAGCCGCTTTCCGAATTTCTGCAGCAAAACCGGTTCTCGGATGAATTTCGCGATGCGTACTTCCTGCCCATGATCGGCTGCATCTGGTCCTGCCCCACCGACCAGATGCTTGAATTTCCGGTGGCCACCATGGTGCGCTTCTGTCACAACCATGGCTTGCTGCAGATCACCGATCGTCCTCAGTGGTGGACCGTGACCGGCGGCGCTCGCAACTACGTGCACAAGATCACGGCCGGCATCGAGGACAAGCGCCTGAACAGCCCAGTGCTGCGGGTCGATCGGCAGGCCGATGGTGTCAGGGTTGAGAGCCTTCGCCAGGGACAGCGGCACAGTGAAACTTTCGACAAGGTCATCTTGGCGGCGCACACCAACCAGAGCCTGGCCCTGTTGAGCCAGCCCAGTGCGCAGGAGCGCGCCGTCCTTGGCGCGATTGCCTACCAAGACAACCGTGCGGTGCTGCACACCGATGTGTCGGTGCTTCCCCGACGACGCTTGGCCTGGGCCGCCTGGAATTACGAACGGGCGGCTGATGCGAACCGTGAATCGACGCGCGTTTGCTTGCACTATCTGCTCAACAAGTTACAACCCTTGCCTTTCGAGCAAGCCGTGGTGGTCTCGCTCAACCCGGTGCGACCGATTGACCCGTCGTTGATTCTTGGCGAGTACGACTACGCCCATCCGGTGTTCGATGCGCAGGCCATCGAAGCGCAGCGCCAGTTGACGGGTCTGCAAGGCCAATTGCACAGTTACTTTTGCGGCGCCTGGGCCGGCTACGGCTTTCATGAAGACGGCTTGAAGTCGGGCCTGCAAGCGGCCGACCGTTTGCTGGCAGACTGGGCGCTGCACGCCCAGGCCCCTGCTGGGGCGGCTGCATGAACGACTTGGTCTCGTCCCCTAAGGCGCCGGCCGTGCCCCTGATCGGCCGCGGGCAGGTCCGCCACACCCGATTGCGGCCGGCTTCGAATGCCTTCAGCTATCCCACCGCCTTCCTGATGCTTCCCCTGCGCAGCATGAGGCAGCATGGCAGTGCAGCCTTGCCACGCAACCGCGCCGCCGTGCTGAGTTTTCACGACGGCGATCATGGTGACGGCGGGGAAGATTGCCTGCGTTGGCTCGACGCCCTGTTGGCGGCCGAGGGCTATCGTCACCTCGGCGGCGAAGTCTGGCTGCACACCTATCCGCGCATGCTCGGCTATGCCTTCAAGCCGGTGAGCTTCTGGTACTGCCATGACGAGTCGGGCCAGTTGCAAGTCATCGTGGTGGAGGTCAACAACACCTTCGGTGAGCGGCATTGCTACCTCCTGGATGCGCCGCGCTACGGCCACGAAGTGACTGCCCGCAAGGTGTTCCATGTCTCGCCTTTCTGCCGGGTTGAGGGCAGTTATCGATTTCGCTTCATGCGAACGCTTCGTGATGGACGCGAACGCATCATCGCCCGCATTGATTACGACGACGAGCAAGGCCCGCTGCTGCAGACCAGCGTGGCCGGAACGCTCAAGCCCTTGACGGCGGCCAGCCTGCGCAGCGTGGTGCTGTCGCATCCGGTGCTGACGCTGGGGGTGATCGCCCGGATTCATTGGCAGGCCATCCGGCTATGGCTCAAGCGCGTGCCTTTCTTC
>JBILUT010000177.1:0-4300 GCA_044370875.1 Polaromonas sp.
GAGGGCGTACGCTTTGCCTTCACCCACACCATCTGCGGGGCCGATGGTCAGCTGATCCAAGAGGGCCGCATGTATGTGTTCACCACGCGTGCCGACACCATCATGGGCGTGACTTTTTGCGCAGTGGCTCCCGAGCACCCCTTGGCGCTGCACGCGGCGGCCGGCCATCCTGAACTGGCGGCCTTCCTGCAAGCCTGCAAGGAAGGCGGCACCACCGAGGCCGAGCTGGCCGTCAAGGACAAGGTGGGCATGCCCACCGGCCTGTTTGTTACGCACCCCTTGACCGGCGAGCCGGTGCCCGTCTGGGTGGGTAACTATGTGCTCATGAGCTATGGCGATGGCGCCGTGATGGGAGTGCCCGCACATGACGAGCGCGACTTTGCGTTTGCGCTCAAGTACCAGTTGCCGATAAGGCAGGTGGTGGCTTTGGCTGCAGGAGGAGCAAGGGGCTCGTCGGGCTCTGCCCCCGGAGCCACCGAACGTTTCGATGCCGAGCAGTGGCAAGACTGGTACGCGAGCAAAGACGGCATCTGCGTCCACTCTGGCGTGCTCGATGGCCTGACCTACAAAGCCGCCGTGGACAAGGTGGCTGCCCTGCTGGCCGAGAAGGGTCTGGGCGAGAAGAAAACCACCTGGCGTCTGCGCGACTGGGGCATCAGCCGCCAGCGCTATTGGGGTACGCCGATTCCCATCATTCACTGCCCCGAGCATGGCGCGGTACCGGTGCCTGAAAAAGACCTGCCAGTGATCTTGCCCCAGGACTGCATCCCTGACGGGTCTGGCAATCCGCTGAACAAGCACGAGGGCTTTCACCGGGGCGTGGTCTGCCCCGTTTGCGGAGCCAGCGCACGTCGCGAGACCGACACCATGGACACCTTCGTGGACTCGTCCTGGTACTTCATGCGTTACTGTGATCCCACCAACGACGCCCAGATGGTCGCTGAGGGCACTCAATACTGGATGCCGATGGACCAGTACATCGGCGGCATCGAGCATGCCATTCTTCACCTGCTTTATGCCCGCTTCTGGACCAAGGTGATGCGCGATCTGGGCTTGGTGAAAGTGGACGAGCCCTTCACCCGCCTGCTGACCCAGGGCATGGTGCTCAATCACATCTACTCGCGCAAGGGCGAGAAGGGGGGCATCGAGTACTTCTGGCCCCATGAGGTGCAAGACCAGCATGATGCGACCGGCAAGGTTGTTGGTGCTGTGCTCAAGCAGGCCAAGGGCGACCTGCCCGCCGGCACCCCTATCGTCTATGAAGGCATGGGGACCATGAGCAAAAGCAAAAACAATGGCGTTGACCCGCAAGACCTGATCGAAAAATACGGTGCTGATACGGCGCGTCTCTACACCATGTTCACCGCACCGCCAGAGGCCACCCTTGAGTGGAACGATGCGGCGGTGGAGGGCAGCTACCGCTTCCTGCGGCGGGTGTGGAATTTCGCAGTGCGCCTGGCCGCTTTGCCCGCGGGCCCGCTCGATGCGGCGCGATTGCAACCGGCGGCCAAGGCCCTGCGCCGTGAGATCCATACGGTGCTCAAGCAGGTCGACTACGACTATCAGCGCATGCAATACAACACCGTCGTCTCGGGCGCGATGAAGATGCTCAATGCGCTTGAAGACTTCAAGCCCGCCCCGGGTGATGCCGATGATGCGGCTGCTCTGCGCGAGGGCTTTGACATTCTGCTGCGCTGCCTCTACCCGGCCACGCCGCATATGGCCTATGGGCTCTGGCAGGACCTGGGCTTTGACCGTGTGCATGGTTTCCTGCTCGATGCGCCCTGGCCGCAGGTCGATCCGCAGGCGCTCGAACAAGACGAGGTCGAACTGGTGCTACAGATCAACGGCAAGCTGCGCGGTTCCGTCAAAGTGCCGGCATCAGCTGAGCGGGCGCAGATTGAGGCGGCGGCGTTGGCTTCTGAGGCCTTTCAGCGGCAGGCAGCGGGCCAAACACCCCGCAAGATCGTGGTCGTGCCCGGCCGCTTGATCAATCTGGTGGTCTGAACCCATGCAGCGGCGCGCGTTCCTTGTATCCGCAACGGCCCTGTTGGCCGGATGCGGTTTTGCGCTGCGCAAGCCACCCCAGCTGGCCTTTGACTCGCTGTATCTGCAGATGCCGCCGGGCAGTACGCTGGGGCCTTTGATCATTCGTTCCTTGCAGTTCAACCCGCGGCTCAGGGTGCTCACCGCAGCGCAGGACCGCGCTTCAGCCGATGCTATTTTGGACGTGCAATCAGAGCAGCGCGAGAAGGTGGTGGTGGCCTTCAATGCTGCGGGTCAGGTGCGCGAGTTTGACTTGCGGCTGCGGCTGCGCTTTCGCTTGATCACGCCGCAGGGCCGCGAGCTTATCCCTGATGCCGAGCTCTTGCTCTCGCGCGAGATCGGTTTTGCTGAGACTGCAGTGCTGGCCAAAGAAGAAGAGGAGGCCCTGCTCTACCGCGACATGCGCAACGACATGGTGCAGCAGCTCATGCGTCGCTTGTCGTCGGTGACCCGGCTCGATGCCGGTCCCTTGCCCCCCGTGCGCTAGCGAGCATCTTTTCTACAATCACGTCCATGCAGTTGGCCCCCGCTCAACTGGCCGATCATCTGGCCCGCGGTCTGCGCAGCCTTTATGTGCTGCATGGCGACGAGCCGCTGCTGGTGCAGGAGGCGGCCGACGCGATACGCCGCATCGCCCGCGAGCGTGGCCACACCGAGCGCAGCGTACACACGGTTTCAGGCGCCCACTTTGACTGGAGCGCAGTGGTGGCCGCCTGCGGGGCCATGAGCCTGTTTGCAGACCGCCAGCTGATTGAATTGCGCATCCCCAATGGCAAGCCCGGCAAAGAAGGCGCGGTCGCCTTGTTGGCCATGGCGCAGGCCCTGCAAGATCAGGATGCGGTGCTGGGGCTCATTACCCTGCCGCGGCTGGACCGACAGGCCCGCAGCAGTGCTTGGTTCACGGCGCTGGAGGCGAGCGCAGTTTGCATCCAGATCGACGCCGTCGAGCGGGCTGCGCTACCGCAGTGGATTGCGCAGCGGCTGGCTACGCAAGGACAGCGGGTGGCTGCCGGCGCGCAGGGCCAGCAGGCCTTGAGTTTCTTTGCCGACCGTGTCGAGGGCAATCTGCTGGCCGCTCACCAGGAGATTCAGAAACTGGGCCTGCTCTACCCCCCGGGCGAGCTTGGGCTCGAGCAGGTCGAGGCGGCGGTGCTCAATGTGGCCCGCTACGACGTTTTCAAACTCTCCGAAGCGGTTTTGGCTGGCCAAGCCGCGCGGGTGCAGCGCATGATGGATGGCTTGCGCGCCGAAGGCGAATCTGAAGTTTTGGTGCATTGGGCCTTGTCGGAAGACATACGCAGCCTCAAGCGCGTCAAGGACGCAATCGGTGAAGGCCGTCCAATGCCGGTGGCCCTGCGCGAAAACCGCATCTGGGGCTTGAAGGAGCGTCTCTTCGAGAGGGTGCTGCCGCATCTGGCTGCTGGCACTTTGGCCAGCCTGCTGGAGGCCGCGCACAAGGTCGACGGCATTTGCAAGGGCTTGCGTCATCCCGACTGGCCCAGCGACGGTTGGCAGGCGCTGCACCGGTTGGCCCTGCAACTGTGCCAGCATTGCGCTCAGGGCGGACAGCCAAACCGGCCGGCACGGTCGGCCTGAGCCCAGGCGCTCCCGCTAGCGCTCTCAGGCTGCCAGCGCTGCCTCGATGTCTGCCTGGAGCGATTCAGGCTTGTCCATCGAGCCGTAGCGCTTGATCACCTGGCCGTCCTTGCCGATCAGAAACTTGGTGAAGTTCCATTTGATCGCCTGTGTGCCCAGCACACCCGGCGCGCTGCGAGTGAGCCACTGGAACAGCGGATGCGCGTTGGCTCCGTTGACCTCGACCTTGCCCATCATGGCAAAGCTCACGCCATAGTTTTTTTGGCAAAAGCTCAGAATCTGGTCCTCGGGTTTGGGGTCTTGTCCGCCGAACTGGTTGCAAGGAAAGCCCAGCACACTCAGGCCCCGATCCCCGTAGGTTTGATGCAGTTTTTCAAGGCCCGCCAGTTGAGGGGTGAAGCCGCAGGCGCTGGCGGTGTTGACCACCAACACCACCCGGCCGCGCAGGTCTTTCAGATCCCAGGTCTGGCCGTCAATACGGCGTGCGGTGAAGTCGTGCAGGCTGCTCATCTCGGAACTCCGGTTTTTGACCGTCCCATTGTGCGAGTCGTGCAATAAGCCTGTCTTTGAGTCGGCTCCTTGCTGGCTCAGCCGTACTGCCGAGCCGGACCCTCCGTTGACTCAAGCCGTGCTTTGGCGCGCCGAGCCGGTGGCTGCC
>JBILUT010000251.1:0-3465 GCA_044370875.1 Polaromonas sp.
GGCGCAGATGATGGACGACGAAGCCCGCCACGCCCAAGACGCCGCCGAAGCGGGCGCCCTGCCCCTGCCCTGGCCGGTACAAGCCCTGATGAAGGCCTCGGCCAAGGTGATGACGACGACGGCGCACCGGATTTAAACCGCGACAAGGCCCACGCGTGTCGGGGACGTCCTTTCCTGGCAGGTCGGCCGGCTCGCAGGCTACCCAGCGCGTTGACAATGAGAACATGGAGATCCTCAAGGTCGCGGTGCGGGGTTCTCCAGACACTGGCGCAGTGCCCCCTGAAACAGCCCTTAGCCCATGCGTTGCACACTTGGGCGGGCAAACCATCTCTGTTTTCCCGGACAATCCTTGCCATGCGTCTGGCTCCGGATCAGATTCAAGCCATCAAATCGGTCGCCCAGCGGGTGCTGGGTGACGATGCACGGGTGATTTTGTTCGGCTCACGTACCGACGACGGCAAGCGTGGTGGCGACATCGACCTGCTGTTCGAAACGCCGCACTCGGTGGGTAACCGGGCAACAGCGCTGGGCCAGATTTATGTGGCCTTGATCCGAGAACTTGGTGATCGCAAAGTCGATTTGCTGCTGAGCGACCCCGACACCCCGGATGCGCCGGTGCTGCGGGTCGCCCGTGAAACAGGCGTATTGCTGTGACGCTACGCTACTTGCCCGAACATGTGCGCGAGGTACTGCAGAGCCTGGCTTTGGCGCGCAAAGAGGCTGAGCACCTGCGCTACAGCCAGACCACACTGTTTGCGTCGCGACTGGATCTGGCATGGGTGCAGGCTCTGGGCCGGCAGCCAGCGGTGGCCGAGAAGGTGGAGGCCTTTGGCAGCCGCTTCGCCCGGCTACAGGACCACCTGGGCGAGAAGCTGCTGCCTCGCTACGCTGCACTCGTGGGAGAGCCCACAAGAACCTTGCTGGACACCTTGGCTTTTGCCGAGCGGGCCGAGGTGCTGTCTGACGCAGAGGCCTTTATCAAGGCCCGCCGGCTGCGCAATGCGCTGGTGCACGAGTACATGCACGACGCGCAAGTGTTTCTCGACAGCCTATTGGCAGCCCATGCCGCCTGCGAGCTTTTTTTCAGCACCGTCGAGCAGGTGGCCGCGCAGCTCGAACGGCGGGGCATCTCCAGCCGCTGAACAGTCGCGCGCCTGATCGACCGCCGCCTTGGGCCGCCGGCCTTTCAGGCCACGTCTTTAAGTTCAAAACTGGTGGTGATGTTAGCCGTCTTGGCCAACATGATGCTGGCCGAGCAGTACTTGTCGTGGCTCATGGCAATGGCGCGCTCTACGGCGGCGGCCGGTATCTTGTGGCCGGTCACCACAAAGTGCATGTGGATCTGCGTGAACACCTTGGGGTCGGTGTCGGCGCGCTCGGCCTTGAGCTGCACCGCGCAGCCGCGTACATCATGCCGGCCACGGCGCAGGATCAGCACCACGTCATAGGCGGTGCAGCCGCCAGTGCCCGCCAGCACGGTTTCCATGGGGCGGGGGGCCAGATTGGCACCACTGGTTCCCGGCTGGGCCGGGTCAGCGGCGCCGTCCATCATGAGGACGTGGCCGCTGCCGGTCTGGGCCATGAAGGACATGGCCGAACTCTGGCCCTCGATGGCGGGCGGGCCACCCCAGGTGACGATGCATTCCATGAACTTGAATCTTTCAATCGTGAATGAAGAAAAACCTGCTGAATTCCTCGGGTGTCTGGCTCTATGTTGCAGCGCAACAGTCACGCCGTAGAATGAAATCCAGCTTAAATGAGAGCGGCAGAGTAAACCCCGCAGCCTCATTGTTGCACCGCTTGTCTCCTCCACTCCTCGATAAGGGTGGTTCACAGGCCCGCGCCGCAAGGCTCGGGCCTGTTTTTTCTGGGTCTGGGGCGCGGCTTATGATCCTGGGTTTAGCACGTTCGCCATGCCCAAGACCCCCGCTTCAACCCCGCCTCATCGCCCGCAGCGGCGCGCCCTGCAGCCGGCCGACTACCTCAAGAAGATCCTGACCGCCCGGGTCTACGATGTAGCCAGCGAGTCGGCCTTGGAGGTGGCTCGCACTCTGAGCGAGCGCCTGGGCAACACCGTTTTGCTCAAGCGCGAGGATCAGCAGCCGGTCTTTAGCTTCAAGCTGCGGGGGGCTTACAACAAGATGGCGCATCTGAGCGCCGCGCAGCTTAAAAAAGGGGTGATCTGCGCCTCGGCAGGCAACCATGCACAGGGCGTGGCGCTGAGTGCGCGCAAGCTGGGTACACGCGCCGTCATCGTCATGCCGGTGACCACGCCGCAGGTCAAGATTGATGCCGTTCTTGCTTTGGGCGGCGAGGTGGTGCTGCATGGCGACAGCTACTCAGACGCCTACGAACATGCGGCCCGCCTGGAGCGCAGCAAGGGGCTGACCTTTGTGCACCCCTTCGACGACCCCGATGTGATCGCCGGTCAGGGCACGATCGCGATGGAAATCCTGCGCCAGATTCAAAGCACCGGCGACCGGCTGGATGCGGTGTTTGTGGCTATCGGTGGGGGCGGCCTGATCTCGGGTGTGGCCAACTATGTCAAGGCGGTGCGGCCTGAGGTGCGGGTGATCGGCGTGCAAATGAACGACTCCGACGCCATGATGCAGTCGGTGGCCGCCGGTCGGCGCATTGCGCTGCCCGAGGTGGGACTTTTCTCAGACGGCACAGCGGTCAAGCTGGTGGGTGAGGAAACCCTGCGCATCGCCGGCGATCTGGTGGACGAATTCATCACGGTTGACACCGATGCGGTGTGCGCAGCCATCAAGGACATCTTTATCGACACCCGCAGCATTGTCGAGCCGGCTGGCGCGCTGGCGGTGGCGGCCATCAAGCAGTATGTGGCCAAGCACCGTAAGAAGGGTCAAACCTATGCGGCCATTCTGTGCGGCGCCAACATGAACTTTGACCGCCTGCGCTTTGTGGCCGAGCGCGCCGAAGTGGGCGAAGAGCGCGAGGCGCTGTTTGCAGTGACCATTCCCGAAGAGCGGGGCAGTCTGCGCCGCTTCTGCGAGCTGGTGGGCGAACTGCCGGGCGGCCCCCGCAACGTGACCGAGTTCAACTACCGCATCAGCGACAGCCAGCAGGCGCATGTGTTTGTCGGCCTGACCACGCGGGGGCGCGGCGAAAGCAAGCGCATCACCGCCGCGTTTAACCGTCAGGGCTACCAGTCGGTGGACCTGACACACGACGATCTGGCCAAGGAACACATCCGCTACATGGTGGGCGGGCACAGCGCGCTGTCGAAGGACGAGCGCCTGCTTCGCTTTATCTTCCCGGAAAGGCCGGGGGCGCTGATGAAGTTCTTGCTGTCGATGCGGCCGGGCTGGAACATCTCACTGTTTCACTACCGCAATCAGGGCGCCGACTACGGCCGCATTCTGGTGGGTCTGCAAGTGCCCAAAGCCGATCGCGCTGCGTTCCAGCAGTTTCTGCACGCACTGGGCTACCCGTATGTGGAGG
>JBILUT010000256.1:0-3414 GCA_044370875.1 Polaromonas sp.
TGCATGGCCTGGTGCAAGCCGTGAGGTGCCACCCACAGCCGGCGCAAGGGTGGCAAACGACTCTGGCTGGCCAAGTGGTAGAAAACATGCTCCACATCCTGGGTCAGCTCAGGATCGGCGGTCAGATAGCTTACGTCGGTGTAGAGACGAGCCGTTCTGGGGTTGTAGTTCCCGGTGGACAAATGCACATAGCGCTTGATGGAACGGCCCTCGCGACGCGCCACCAGCAGCATCTTGGCGTGGGTCTTCAGGCCGAGAACGCCGTAGACCACTTGTGCACCGATCGACTCGAGCATCTCGGCCCAGTTGATATTGGCCTCCTCGTCAAAGCGGGCTTTGAGCTCCACCACCACCATGACTTCCTTGCCGCGACGAACTGCCTCGCGCAGCAGTTGCATCATTTCTGAGTCGGCGCCGGTTCGGTAGATGGTCTGCCGGATGGCCAGCACATTTGGGTCAGCCACCGCCTGTCGCAGAAAGTCGAGAACACCATCAAAACTCTCGAAGGGCTGGTGTAGGCAAACATCGCCTTGCTTGAGTCGCTCAAAGAGATTGGCACCCGCCACCAGGCCTTGCGGGTAGCTGGCCTGATAAGGCGGCCACATCCAGCGAGGCTCGGCCACCAGGTCGATCAATTGCGTCAGGCGATTGAGGTTGACCGGGCCGTGCACGCGGTATAGGGCTTGCTCGGGCAAATCGAACTGCTGGAGCAAGAAGTCAGACAAAAATTGCGAGCAGCCCGAGGACACTTCCAGACGCACCGCCTGGCCAAACTGCCGGTGCTCAAGGCCGGCTCGCAAGGCCGATCGAAGATCAGAGACGTCCTCTTCCTGGACCGCCAATTCAGAATTGCGGGTGATGCGGAACTGAGAAAACTCAAGCACATCGCGGCCAGGAAATAGCTCATGCAAATGCGCCCGTATTACGCTGGAGAGTGAAACAAAGAGCTTGTGCTTACGGCACAAGCGATCGGGCATGGCCGAGATTCGTGGCAGTACCCGTGGCACCTTGACGATCGCCACCTCGTTGTACCGGCCGAAGGCATCCTTGCCGGCAAGCCGAACAATAAAGTTCAGCGACTTGCTCGCCACCATCGGAAAAGGATGTGAAGGATCCAGACTGACCGGCACCAGCAGAGGACGTACTTCCTTGCGGAAATAGGTCTGCACCCACCGCCTCTGCTCGGCGTTACGGTCGCCATGGGCAACGATCTCCACGCCCTGGCGGCCAAATTCGGGAATCAGCAGGTCGTTGTAGGCCGCATACTGCCGCCCCACCAAATCATGCGCTGCGGCAGCCACCGCATGAAAAGTCTCTGCGCCCGCCCGCCCGGCCTGCAGCGCGCTCAGGTGGGGCGCCATCCGCACCTCAAAAAATTCGTCCAGATTGGAAGAGACGATACACAAATACCGCAGCCGCTCAAGCAAGGGCACATCCTTGCGAGCCACCATGGCAAGCACCCGTTCATTGAAGGCCAGGATGCTGCGGTCCCGATCCAACAGGGCAATAGCCGGGCGCTGGTCTGACTCAGCAATAGCCTCCGGCTTGACGATAGGGACTGATTTCGTTCGGGCGGTCATGGGTGTGAACAGCTTGAAAACAAGCCGAGCGCACAGACTAGGCCGCCGATGTGACGACTTCGTGACAAACCCGATCTTGCGGAGCCTCAAAGTGGCGTCGGTAGCGAGCGGGCAGGTCTGCAGTGCGCATCATCATGGGCAGGTCGGCCGTGTTGAAGTCCGGGTCCCAGGCTGGCGGGCCCAAGACCTTGGCCCCGAGGCGCAAGTAGCCCTTGATCAGCGCTGGCGGCTGCACGTCCAGGCAGTTGTCAAACTCACGGACTGGCAAAGGCAGCCGCGGCAAGACGTGATAGTCCACCGAGGCCATGTGCGTCTGACTGACTTGCCGCCAGATGCTCGCTGCTGCGTGACCCCCGGCAAGCCCTTGGTGCTGCATTGGAATGCTGGCGCAGCCGATCATCATGTCGAGCCGGTTTCGAACCATGAACTGCGCCAATGCGCCCCACAAGGTCAGAATCACGCCACCCTGCCTAAAATCGGGATGCACACAGCTTCTGCCCAGCTCCACCATACGACTTCGCCATTGCCGCAAGCGGGTCAAGTCAAACTCGAGGTCGGCGTAAAAGCTGCCCACGCGCGCCGCCTGGGCCGGTGTGAGCACCCGGTAAGTACCCACAACACGCCCCGAGAAACCGTCTGTCACCAGCAGGTGCTCGCAAAAATCATCGAACAAATCGATGTCATGGCCGGGCAAAGGTCCCGTCAAGCGGGCGCCCATTTCTTCGGCGAACACCTGATAGCGAAGCCTTTGGGCCTGCCTCACCTCGTCCTGGTGCCTCGCCCATGAAACGCGGATTGAACCGACATTCTTACCCACCGCATCGCCCGCCGCAGCTTCACGATGAAGCGCCCCCCTGGGCATCTGGATCTGAGACAGGGGCTCGGTTGGAATGGGGAGGTCTTTCATAGAGATCTTTCTTCGATGGGTTTGGCGATCACGGAATGCGTCAGCTGCCGTCCATCAGCAAGTCCCTCCAGCCAATCGTAGGAACCAGCTGAAAAACGCAAACCGCCGGGGGTGGTGGCCAGATAGCGCACGGTGCGCCTGAGAATGTCAGCGGCGACCGGGTGCAACACCCGGAGGGACCGACTATGCGATGGAGCCGCCTGCACCGTCCGTATCGATGTTGGATCGGTGGTCGAATAGCGGACTCTTAACATCTGCATGCGACGAATTTTTAATCCGCGCTGCGACAAGCTGATGTCAGATTCAAGTCAATCGCATGACACGGCAACCGGGCCTGATAAGCTCCGCTCAAACCCTGCTCAACCAGGCCCCGCCTTGTCCAGACTGAACAGCCAACGCAACGTCATCCTGCTGGGTACAGCGCAGCTTTTAGCCTGGGGATCGAGCTACTACCTGGCGGCGATGCTGGCCGTCCCCATGGCTGCCGACTTGGGTCTGCACAGCAACCATATCTTTGCCCTGTTTTCCGGGTCGCTGATCGTCTCGGCTGTGGCAGGGCCAATTGCTGGCTCGGCCATCGACCGCCTGGGGGGTCGCGGGGTGCTCATGCTCGCTTGCCTGCTCTTTGCGGCCGGGCTGATGCTGCTGGCCACGGCCCAGGCCAGCATGCAACTGATGGTCGGCTGGGGCCTGATCGGCCTGGGCATGGGAACCGGCCTTTACGAAGGCGCATTTGCCACCCTGGTGCAACTCTACGGGGCACAGTCGCGGCGCCCCATCACCGCCATCACGCTGATCGCCGGCCTGGCCAGTACCGTCTGCTGGCCGCTGACCGCCTGGTTAGAGGCATCGCTAGGCTGGCGCGCAACCTGCATGGCCTGGGCCGGGGTGCATCTGCTGGTCATCTTGCCGTTCTACGCCCTGCTG
>JBILUT010000004.1:0-14926 GCA_044370875.1 Polaromonas sp.
TCAGGCCATGGCCGACTACCAGTCGGGCCGCTTGGCCGCCTAAAGCCAGGCGCCGCGCCCCCGCCCCCTGGTCCCCAAGCGCAAGCTCGGCAGGTAAGCCCTCTGCATAGGTTTATGCGTTTTTTGCATAGTCCTGACCGCTTGGTGACGGCGTAGTTACAGGCTTCTCCCTAGAATGCCTGCCTCAAGTTCGTAGATCACGCAGCACAGGGCCATAAGAACAGGCCCTTTTCTTGTTTGGGGCCAGAAGAGGAGCGATCAGGATCAAGCGCTATGTCGACAGACGCCTGAACGCGGCAGACGACTGCCGACATCACGCTTTTCTACTTTGGAGCCCTTCCCATGAACCACCCCGCCCTGCAAGGCCTGGAGCTGAACGCCCCATCCTTCGTCAAGAACGCCCGGCTGATCGCCTGGGTGTCTGACATGGCCGCACTGTGCAAGCCCGATCGCATCCACTGGTGCGACGGCAGCCAAGAAGAATACGACCGCCTGTGCCAACAACTGGTCAACGCAGGCACCTTCAGGAAACTCAATCCGGCCAAACGGCCGGGCAGCTATCTGGCCTGGTCCGACCCGAGCGACGTGGCGCGGGTGGAGGACCGTACCTTCATCTGCTCGCGCAAGAAGGAGGATGCCGGCCCCACCAACAACTGGGTGGACCCGGCCCAAATGAGGGGCACGCTGGCCCCGCTGTTTGATGGTTGCATGCGCGGCCGCACCCTGTATGTGGTGCCGTTTTCGATGGGCCCGCTGGGCTCGCCGATCGCCCACATCGGGGTGGAACTCTCCGACAGCCCCTACGTGGCCGTCAACATGAAAATCATGACGCGCATGGGCAAGGCGGTCTACGACGTGCTGGGCGCCGATGGCCCATTCGTGCCGTGTGTGCACACCGTGGGTGCGCCGCTGCAGCCCGGCCAGAAGGATGTGAGCTGGCCCTGCAACAAAACCAAATACATCGTGCACTACCCCGAGACGCGCGAAATCTGGTCCTACGGCTCAGGCTATGGCGGCAACGCCTTGCTGGGCAAGAAATGCTTTGCCTTGCGCATCGCCTCGATCATGGGCCATGACCAAGGCTGGCTGGCCGAGCACATGCTGATCCTGGGCGTGACCTCGCCGCAGGGCAGGAAATACCATGTGGCCGGCGCCTTCCCCAGTGCCTGCGGCAAAACCAATTTCTCAATGCTGGTGCCGCCCAAGGGCTTTGAGGGCTGGAAAGTCACCACCATCGGCGATGACATCGCCTGGATCAAGCCCTCGGCTGACGGCCGGCTGCGTGCGATCAACCCCGAAGCGGGCTACTTCGGGGTGGCCCCGGGGACGAATTACCACACCAACCCCAACTGCATGGCCAGCCTGAACAAGAACGTGATCTTCACCAACGTCGCGCTCACTGATGACGGCGATGTCTGGTGGGAAGGCATGGAAAAGGACAGCGGCCAACTGCCCGACCACCTGATCGACTGGCAGGGCAAAGACTGGACACCTCAGATCGCCAAGGAAACCGGCGCCAAGGCCGCGCATCCCAATGCGCGCTTTACCGTGGCGGCTACCAACAACCCGGCCCTCGACAGTGCCTGGGACGACCCAGCGGGTGTGCCGATTGACGCCTTCATCTTCGGTGGTCGCCGCTCGACCACCGTGCCGCTGGTTAGCGAGGCGCGCAATTGGGTCGAAGGCATCTACATGGCCGCTACCATGGGCTCGGAGACCACCGCGGCCGCGGTTGGCCAGCAGGGCGTGGTGCGACGCGACCCCTTTGCCATGCTGCCCTTTGCGGGCTACAACATGAGCGACTATTTCCAGCACTGGCTGGACCTGGGCAAGAAACTGCAGGCCGCCGGGGCCAAGTTGCCCAAGATCTACACCACCAACTGGTTCCGCAAGGGTGAAGACGGCAAATTCGTCTGGCCCGGCTACGGCGAAAACATGCGCGTGCTCAAGTGGATGATCGACCGCATTGAAGGCGCAGGCCAAGGCCAGGACAACGTGATGGGCATTACCCCGCGCTACGAAGACCTCAACTGGACCGGCCTGAGCTTCAGCGCGCAGGAGTTTGACAAGGTCACCAGCATCGACAAGGCGGCCTGGCTCAAGGAGATGGAGCTGCACGCCGAGCTCTTCGAGCAACTGCGGCACCACCTGCCGCAGGAACTTGAAGCGACCAAGGCCTCGATCGAGAAGCGGCTGGCCGCCTGAGACGCTGCTTGCTAGAGAACAACTGGCCCGGCTCCGCGCCGGTCAGCGCTCGATAACGGACAGGGGTGAAGGCAGGGCCGCGCGCTCAACGTAGGTGCTGGTCCAAAAACCTCTTGAGGTTGTCGCGTGATTCCTGGGTTGCGCGAGGGCTGTAGCGATGCGTAAAGCTCAGGCGAATGCCTGCAGGAAGGCTCTCATCGAAAGAGTGCGTGGCCTCTTTGTACAGATGCACCTGGTAGGGGGAGTCCTTGTCAAGGCCGCAATACGAAATCCGCGCCAGATCATCCATCTCTGCCAAGTGCACTTGAGTAGGCATGGACGGCGGGAAGGGCGGCGGGTTTAAAAAGCAGCTGGGGTAAAAGGCCGCCGCCACCGAAATAGGGTTGGGACGAGAGTCGGAGACGTACTCGCGGTTGCGCAAGGCCCTGTCATTGACCAAGGCCAACACACCGCCGCCGCCCTGACTGAAGCCCACCACCGCAATCTTTCCTCGATGCCAGGGCTGTTGCTCGATCCAGCGGCCGGTCTCGATGAAATCGAGCGCACGATCTTCGCCGCGAGCACCCGCGACCGAAGTACCGGTGTGAGCCCCAATGCCTCGTAAAGAGTAGTGATCGATCACGACCGCGTTATAGCCCCAGCTGTTGAGAGTGTTCGCCATCTGCCTATGCATAGCCTGCAGGCCACCCGATCCATGACCCACGATGACCGTCGGGGCTTTTTCCGGTTTGCTCAACGCAAGGACCTCCAGCTTGATGGGCAAAGGCTGGCCAGATACGCCCTTGATCAAGGGCGATTGCGTGGCGACACAGCCAGACAACAGAAGGAGGCCCAGAGGCCAGAGCAGCAAAAAAGTCCGTGGAAGTTGCATCGTGGCAAGCTTAACCTACAGCGCAGCGATCCTGTCAGGAGGCCAACAAATCAGCGGGCAGGTTGGCCACAAAGTCTGTGATTGAGCCGCCGCCGCGGTCAGGGCGCATGTGGCCGATCATGGCTTGGTAGGCAGCCTGCGGATCAGCCTGTTCGAAAGCTCTCAGGATATCGAGGTGCTGCTCAAAAGACGCACGGATGCGGCCGATCGCACCGAAAGCATGGCGCCGGTAAAAGCCGGTGCGGGCGCGGATGCGCAGAACCTCTTGCCGCAGGTAGGGGTTGCGGGTGGCCTGGTAAATCAGCTCATGGAAACGCAGGTTGTGCTCCTGCCAGCCGGCCGTATCTTCGGACTGCATCACCGACTCGCTGTCCTGATGCGCCGCCTTCAGGGCAGCCAGCTCCTCGGGCGTGATGCGCTGGCAAGCCAGGCGCGCCGCCACCCCCTCGAGTTCGGCCAGAAGTTCCCATAGGGCCAGCAGCTGGCGCAAATCCATCTTGGCCACCACGGTGCCGCCGCGCGGCAGACTGCTCACCAAGCCCTGCGCTTGCAGCTGAATCAGGGCCTCGCGCACCGGGGTGCGTGAAACGCGGTGCCGGCTGGCCCAATCGGCCTCATCGATCGCCTCGCCGGGCAGCAGGCTCCCGTCACGGATCGCCGATTCGATGGCGGCGCAGATCTGATCGCTGGCTTTGACAAAAGTGGATTTGGCAGTCTTCATGGTCTACCAGAATTGTCTGATATCCAGATAGGGGATACATTTATATTTATAAACCAATTTCGTATGCAAGTCGTCGACCCCTCCCACCCATCGACCCCCGATCTTGTGGCCCATATCCGCAAGGCGCTGGCCGATGCCGGCTGGCCGGCCGATACTGCTGTGGTGCAGCGCCTGCTCAAGCAACTGCAGCGCATAGAGCCGGCCTCCCGTGTCGCCCTGGCCCAGGCCACCACCGAGCCCCCCCATTCCTTTGAAGCCTGCCTGAACGAGTCGCGCCAAGGGGACCCGGCCTGATCATGACCGCGCTGCCGTCTACCCTGACTCAGTTGCAGCGCAAGATCGCCGGCAAAGCACTGTCGGCACAAGAAGCTTGGCAGCTGCAGCTCGGGCGGCGCGATGCCCTCAATGCACGCTGGCACTGCCTGAGTCAGCCGCTGGGTAGCGAAGGCCAGGCCGACAGCCGGGGACCGCTGGCGGGCATCGCGCTGGCCCACAAGGACAACCTGGACACCTGGAACCGCCGCTCCGGCTGCGGTGTCGACCGTGGAGAGTCTCAGCAAGGTCTGGCCCCTGCTTGGGCCATCGGGGCCTTGCAGCGCGCCGGCGCTGGACACCTGGGCACCACGGTGATGCCCGAACTGGCCTGCGGCGCCACATCGACCAACCCCAGGTTCGAGCCCTGCGTCAATCCCCTCGACCCCAGGGCCGTGGTTGGCGGCTCCTCAAGCGGTAGCGCGGTGGCGGTAGCCGGCGGCATGGCCTACGGCTCTCTGGGCAGCGACACCGCCGGATCGGTGCGAATTCCAGCGGCCACCTGCGGCCTGGTCGGCCTGAAAACCACTCTGGGTCTGATTCCCACACAAGGGCTGACGCCGCTTGCCCCCTCGCTGGACACGTTAGGGATTCTGGCGCGGACCGTGGAGGATCTGGCCCAGCTGCTCGGACCGGTGGCCCCCGATCTGACGACCGCGCAGCCGGGCACGCCACCGCGCCTGCGGATCTGGATCCCAGCCGGCTGGTTGCACGAGGAGGTTGCCCTCGCTCTGGAGACGATGGGTCGCGAGGTGAATGCCGAATCGGCTGACCTTGGGGACGATCACATGCACCTGAGCGCGCTGAGCGAGATCGTGATGCAGACTGAGTTGGCGCGGCTGCAACAAGGTCCTCTGCTGGCTGGCCAACTGGGTCCAGGGGTTCAGGCGCTGGCTTTGCCGGGGCTGGTCACACCGCCGGCCTGGGCCGAAGCAGCCCTGGCCGTGCGCTGCGCGGAGCTGCGCCGCTTTTGTCAGACCTGGTTGCCGCACGGAGAGGTGCTGATGATGCCGGCCCTGGCCCGACCGGTGCCCGACCGCAGCGCTGCAGAACCGGGCGAGCCCCACTTCGAGCCGCGCGAGCTGCTGGCCCTGCACCGCACCATGGGCTTTATCAACTACCTGGGCTTGCCCGCCGTGGTGCTGCCCATCGCCCGGGACCGTCGCGGTTTGCCTATCAGCGTCCAGCTGGTCGGCCGGCCTTTCCACGAAAACACTTTGCTGGCTGTGGCTTCGCAATTGCAAGAGCGCCGCTTCGGCAGCGCCGGCTTTTTGCCAGATTGGCACATGGCCCATACGGAGAACTGAATGCCCGCCATCCAGGCCTCATCGGCCCTTGCCCGCTTTCGGGTGCTCGACCTCTCGCGTGTGCGCGCCGGGCCCAATTGCGTGCGCATGCTCAGCGACTTCGGCGCTGATGTGATCCGCATCGAACCGCCCCCGGGCGTAGACCCCAACGAGGCGATGTTTGCCGCCAACCGCAAGGGCGGTGACTTCCAGAACATCAATCGCAACAAGCGTTCGATGACGCTGAACTTGAAGAAGCCGGGCGCCTACGAAGTGCTGATGCGCTTGGTCAAAGATGCCGACGTGCTGATCGAAAACTGGCGCCCCGATGTCAAGACCAAGCTGGGCCTGGACTACGAAACGCTCTCGAAAGTCAATCCGCGCCTGGTACTGGCCAGCATCTCGGGCTTCGGTCAGGACGGACCGTATGCAGGGCGGCCCGGTTTTGACCAGATCATTCAGGGGATGGGCGGGCTGATGTCGGTCACCGGTCATCCCGGTGGCGGACCGGTGCGAGCTGGCCTGGCGGTAGCCGACATGAGCGCGGGTCTCTACGCAGCCCTGGGTATCCTGACCGCGCTGCTCGAGCGCGAGGTCTCGGGCAAAGGCCAGTGGGTGCATGCCTCGCTGCTGCACTCCCAAATTGCCATGATGGACTTCCAGGTGGCACGCTACCTCAACGACGATGACGTACCGGTGCAAGTGGGCAATGACCATCCCACCAGCAGCCCCATGGGCCTGTTTGAGGCCAGCGATGGCTGTTTCAATCTCGGCGCCTCAGGCGAGGGCAGCTGGCAGCGCATGTGCCACCTGCTGGGCAAGACCGAGTGGCTGAGCGACCCCGAATTCCTGGACGAGCCGCTGCGCGTGAAAAATCGCGCTCGGCTCAACGCCGAGCTGGC
The DNA here is from genome assembly GCA_044370875.1 of Polaromonas sp. GTDB lineage: Bacteria > Pseudomonadota > Gammaproteobacteria > Burkholderiales > Burkholderiaceae_C > Polaromonas. Next base: position 6,298 of record JBILUT010000004.1, read on the forward strand.
CGAGATTTTTCGGCACCGAAGCGCAGCGTCCTGGATCCAGCAGCTCAATGCGGCGGGCGTGCCAGCCGGGCCGATCTACACAGTCCCTGAAATGATGCACGACCCGCAGGTACAGCACCTCCAAGTGACCGCCCCCATGCGAACCTCTTTCGGCCAAGAGATGCTCTACATCACGCCGCCCGTCCAGCTCGAACGCACCCCCGGGCGGGTGGCAGCTCCAGCCCCCGAGTGGGGCGAGCACACCGACGAAGTCTTGCGCGAAGCGGGATACTCTGAAGTGGACATCGACGCCTTTCACGAACAGGGAGTAGTCTGAGCCATGGCGCAAGTGATGCACACCATCGAAGGCCACGTCGCCACTCTGGTTCTGGCCAATGAGGCCAAGTACAACGCCATGAGTCTGGGCATGTGGCAGCAACTCGGCGAATTGCTCGACGCATTGAGCCATGACGACTCCGTGCGGGTGCTGATCCTGCGCGGCCAGGGGGAAAAGGCCTTCGTGTCAGGAGCCGACATCTCCGAATTCGAGCAGCAACGCAGCAACCGGGACGGCGTAGCCACGTACGACCGAGCCGTTGACCGGGTGCAAACTGCGCTGGCGCACTTTCCCAAGCCGGTCGTTGCGGCCATCAGCGGCATCTGCTTTGGCGGCGGGCTGGGCATGGCGCTCAGTTGCGACCTGCGCTACTGCAGCGCCGCTTCACGCTTTCGAATGCCGGCAGCCCGATTGGGCTTGGGCTACGCTTGGCGCAGCATGCGCTCGCTGGTGGGGGCGCTCGGGCCCATGAATGCGGCCGAAGCGTTCTACACCGCCGGCATCTACAACGCCGAGCAGGCGCTCAAGCTGGGCATCGTGCAGTCGGTCCATGAAGACGTGTTCGCGCACGCCACGCAGACCGCCCGTCTGATCGCCGAGAACGCACCGTTGACCATCGCCGCGGCCAAGCGGGCGATGGTCGCCCTGCGTGATCCACAGCCGGGCGACGTGGCCGAAGTCGATGCAGCCGTGGCCCGCTGTTTCGGCAGTCAAGACTACATCGAAGGCCGGCGCGCCTTCGCTGAGAAGCGGCCGCCCCAATTTAAAGGCCAATGAACTTCGAGACCACCCAGCATGAGCCTTAACGGAAAAACCATCCTCATCACCGGCGCATCGGCCGGTATTGGCCGCGCCTGCACCCAGCAACTGGCACGGCAAGGCGCACAGATCATCGCGTTGGGCCGGCGACAAGACGCGCTTGACACACTGGCCGCATCGCTACCACGCGGCCAGGTGCGCACACTGGCCGGAGATCTGAACGACGAAGGCTTCGTGCAACAAATCGACGCGCTAGCGCCCGAGCTTGACGGCTTTGTGAACAACGCCGGCGTGCTGCGCTATGCGCCCATTCTGGAGCTCACGCCGGCCGACAACCAATGGATGTTTCAGACCAATGTGCTGGCCGCGCTGCGTGTGACGCAGGGCATTGCGCGAGCGATGGTGGCCAAGCGCAAGGGGCACATCGTGTTCATGTCCTCGATTGCCGCTCGCGAGGTTTATCGACTGGCCTCGGTGTACTGTGCGACCAAACATGCGCTGTCGGCGCTGGCACGTTCGTTTCGGATCGAACTGCAGGGCTATGGCATCAAGGTTACGGAGGTGGCGCCAGGTATGGTCGACACGGATATTCGTGCCGGCAGCACACACCCCGACGTGCTGGCATCGGTGGCGACGCGCAAGTTCAAGGCCCTGACCGCCGATGAAGTCGCCCAGGCCGTGGTCTACGCGCTCACGGCTGAGCCCAATTGCTGCCCCGACCTCATTGAGCTGCGCCCGCAAGGTTCAGCCTGATCGATCCACCCGCAACCGCCGGAGAACTCCCCATGGCCACCCGCAAAACCACCACCGCCCCCGCCAAGCCCACCCCCAAGGCCGCTGCAAAAAAGCGCGCCGCTGCGGCAAAGACGGCCCCCACAAAAAAAGCCACGCCCTCCAAAGCGCCAGCTCGCGCCCAAGCTGCGCCCCAACCTGGCAAGCCGCCGAAGATCGACTGGAAGCCGCAAACCTTCGTGGCCACTCATGCGAAAGGGGCGAAGTTCAAAACCGGCTTGCGATCCTACGCGGCTTACCGGGACCTGCTGATTGAGGCTGCCACCGGCGGCGCGGCACAAGCGCATGTGATTCGCCTGTTGGGCAAGTGCGATCCCAAGGTGGTTGCGATTCCGCATTACCACGGGGTGCAATTGCAGATTCTCTACATGCTCAAGGGGTGGATGGTCGGTGAGTACGAGGGTGCAGGCCGGGTCAAGATGACCGCCGGCTCCTGCTGGATACAGCCGCCCGGCATCCGCCATCAAGTGCTCGATTACTCCGAGGGCTGCGAAATGCTGGAGATCATCCTGCCGGCCAAGTTCGAGACCGTCGAGTTGTGACCCCCCTCACCCAACGCGCAGGAAGTCTCTTATGAAGAAAACCAACAACCTCAGCCTGCTGAGCTTGATCATCCCGGCTATCGTGATCGCCCTCTGGCAGGTCATCGGCAGCCGTCCGGGTATGCAGGCCATGCTACCGAGCCCCACCCTGGTGCTCGACGCCTGGTACGACTGGATCTTCGGCAAGGCCGGTGGCATGAGCTTGAACCCTTACCTGGGCACCTGGTGGTCGAATGTCGAATACTCCGGCGTACGCGTCATCCAAGGCTTCGTGCTGGCCATGGTGGTAGGCATTCCGCTCGGTCTGATGATCGGCTGGAACCGGCTGGTGGCGACCATGGCCGACCCGATGGTGCAGGTGCTGCGCCCCATCCCCATCACCGCCTGGCTGCCGTTTTCCATCGCCGTCTTCGGCATCCGAGACCTGGGTTCTATCTCTTTGATTTTCGTGGGCGGCTTCTTCGCGATTGTGGTCAATACCACCCAAGGCGCACGCGATGTTGACAAGAACCTGATGCGCGCCGCCCGCATGATGGGCGCCACTCCCTGGACGCTACTGCGCCGGGTGGTACTGCCCGCGGCGCTGCCCAATATCTTCACCGGCATCCGCATCGGCATGGGCATCGCTTGGACCGCTGTCGTGGCCGCCGAAATGGTGGCCGTCAAATCAGGGTTGGGCTATGTGCTGTGGGACGCCTACTACGTCGGCCGCATGGACATCGTGCTGGCGGACATGGCCTCCATCGGCCTGATGGGCTACCTCAGCGACCGCCTGATCGTGCTCGTCGAGCGCAGGGTGCTGCGCTGGCGCCTGCTGCAAAACCACTGAACCCTTCAAACGGGAAAATTCATGTCGCACATTCACATTGAGAAGGTCTACAAGACCTACCCCGGCCAGCCACCGGTCGAGGCCCTCAAGGACATCAACCTAGACATCGCTCCGGGCGAGTTTGTCGCCCTGCTCGGCCCCTCGGGCTGCGGGAAGTCGACCCTACTCAATCTGGTGGCCAGCTTCGAGCCACTGACATCGGGCACGCTCTCCGTCGGCGGTCAGCCGGTGACGGCGCCTGGGCCTGACCGGGGCGTGGTGTTCCAGGAAGCGGCTCTCTTTCCTTGGCTCAGCGTCTGGGAAAACGTGGTCTTCGGGCCCAAGGCCCAGGGTCAGAGCCCCAGCCAGTACAAAGAGCGAGCCGAGCAGATGATCGAGCTAGTCGGCTTGAGCGACTTCAAGAACCACCTACCGATTCAACTCTCGGGCGGCATGCGCCAGCGCGTGGGCATTGCCCGGGTGCTCACCCTGGGATCGAAGGTGCTGCTGATGGATGAGCCCTTTGGTGCGCTGGATGCACAGACTCGACTGTCGATGCAGGAACTGCTGCTGTCGGTCTGGGACCGCCTCAAGCCCACCGTGATCTTTGTGACGCACGACATCGATGAGGCGCTGTTCCTGGCCGACACGGTGCACGTGATGTCGGCGCGCCCCGGCCGCATTGAGACCACCATCAAGGTGGACTTGGCGCGCCCGCGAAGCATTGATGTGACCGCCACCCAGGCCTTCAACGAAATGAAGCTGTCGATTCTTCACACCATCCGTGGCCACTGATCGCAAGGTGCAAAAAAGCCGGCCCGAGGGCCGGCTTCTAAGGCGAGCGCATCAATCAGCGTCGACCACGGATCTCACGCGCCAGACTGTCATCGAACAATTCGGCTGCCTGCTTGGTAACGTCGGTCTGAATCACGCCCTGCTTGAAGGACGCCTCGGCCAGACGAGCCACCTGATCACGGTCCAGAATGCCACCGAGCTTGATCAGCTTGTGCGACTCGCGGGTGACATCGAGCGGCAAACCGGTGTACTGCGAATAGACATTCATGAAGAGGTTGGAGTCCTTGGCCATCTTTTCCTCGGCACTGAGGTAGGCCCACAGAAAGCGACGGATGACCTCTCGGCGCTTGTTGTAGGCTTCGCCCGAAGCGGCCAGCAGACCCAGTTCGGAGCCAACCGCCTTGGACTTGCTGTAATCAACCAGATTGGTTGCAAAGTAGGCCGCGCCCTCGGCGACTACGCCGGACTCAAAGGGCTCCCAGCTCAGGATCGCGTCCACGTCGCCACGCTTGAGCGCCTGCACAAAGGCCGTACCTCCCCCTTGCACATTGATGGCCTGGAAGGTGTTGTAGGGGATGTTGTTCTCCACCAGGGTCATGGCCCAGGCAAACCACACCGCAGAGCCCGGGGCCACGGCCACGCGCTTGCCCTTGAGGTCATTCCAGTTGTTGATGGTCACGCCTTTGCGAACCACCAGGTACTTGGGCGATGTGGCCACACCCGTCAGACCGATGATGTTGCGCGAACCCTGACTCGCTGCAATGGCCAGATCGGCCGGGCCAACAGCGCTGACATCCACCGAATTGGACAGCAAGGCAGTGCGTGCGTCAGCGTAACGCACGAATTCAGCGCGCTTGACGTCGATGTTCATCTTCTTGAGTTCTTCTTCGACCAGGTGCAGCGGCGAGACATGGCCCACCTTGACATAGCCGATGGTGATGGTCTCGCGCGTAGGCAGAGGGGCGGGCATGGGACCTACCGCCAAAGCAGCTTGAACCATACCGACCAGGCCCAGCAACGCTGCGGTCAGGTTGCGTGTAGAAAACATAAAAAGCTCCTTGCAAGGTTGAAAAGAAGGATCGTCAGCCAGCCAGGCAAAACAACCGTCCGGGGCGTAGTCTGCCCGCAGCCGCTCGGCTCGTCCTGCGGGGCTCGCAATATCCGAGGGCCACACTCCAACCCTGGTCTGCCAAGAGATGCCGTCAAGCCGGCCCCTCTAAGATCGATTGTGTACAAACGAATGCTTCCGTAAGCTATGGCCAACCCGCGCATCCCTTATGTTTTTTCCAACGATGGCCCGATGCTCAAGCCGGCAGGTGATCGCTCGATACTGGTGCATCTGGTGGTCAATGTTGAACACTGGCAGTTCGAGGCGAGCATGCCCCGGACCATCATCACGCCGCCTCACGGCAAGGAAACCATCCCCGATGTACCCAACTTCAGTTGGGCCGACTACGGCATGCGGGCCGGCCTGCCCCGCATCATCGAAGCCATCGCCTCGCGAGGGCTTCCCGCCTCGACCAGTTTCAATGCGGGCGTTATTCAGGCCTATCCACGCGCCACCCAGGCCATGCACGAAGCCGGCTGGGAGTTCATCGGCCACGGGGTGCACCAGAAGGCCCTGAACCATGCCGATGGCGAAGAAGCGCTGATCGTCACGGCGCTGGACATGATCGAGGGCTTTACCGGCCGGCGTCCGCGTGGCTGGCTCAGTCCTGGCTTGCGTGAATCCTTCGACACCCCGGAGATCCTCAAGCGCCAGGGCGTGGACTATGTCTGCGACTGGGTGATTGACGATGTACCGCGCTGGATGCACACCCGAGAAGGCCCGCTGCTGTCCGTGCCGTACAACGTGGAGGTCAATGATTCCATCATCTACGCCATTGAGAAGCACAGCTCGCCCGAGATGTACCTGCGCCTAGAGAACACCCTGCGACTGTTCGAGCGGGAGGCGCGCACGCATCCGCGGGTACTGGCCATCGGCCTGCACCCACACCTAATTGGCGTACCCCATCGTTTTGAATACCTCGAACGTATGCTCGATCTGCTGATGAAGTCGCCGCAAGTGGGCTTCATGACCGGTAGCCAGATCGCCGACTGGTACAGCGCTCAGGTGCCGGCACCGAGCGCCTGACCCCTACAACTCGCACAAGGACCTTAATGGATTTGCAACTCAAAGACCAGCGAGTGCTGGTCACCGGTGGCTCGCGCGGTATCGGCCTGACCATTGCACTGGCCTTTGCACGCGAAGGCGCGCAGGTGACCCTGGTGGCTCGCGAGCAGGCCAACCTGGACAAGGCAGTGGCCACCTTCGAGAACGCTGGCCACGCCCGCCCGCAAACGGTATTGATGGACCTGTCGGTCTCTGGCTCCTCAGAAGCCCTGCAGCAACGGGTAGGCGAGATCGATATTCTGGTCAACAACGCCGGCGCCATACCGGGCGGGGACATCCAGGCCGTGAGCGAGGCGCGCTGGAGACAGGCGTGGGAGCTCAAGGTGCTGGGCTATATCAACATGACGCGGGTCTTCTTGCCCGCCATGCAGGCGCGCGGCTCGGGCGTGATCTGCAACATCATCGGACTGGCCGGCGCCATGCCTCGCGCCGACTACATCTGCGGCTCCACCGGCAATGCCGCCCTGATGGCCTTTACCCACGCCATCGGTGGCGACAGCCTGAAAAAGGGGGTGCGAGTCTTCGGCATCAACCCATCCCCCACGCGCAGCGACCGGATGCAAGGCTTGCTGGAGCAGCAGGCTGCGCAACGTCTGGGCGATGCCAAGCGCTGGCAGGAGCTGACCGGACGCTATCCGCTGGGCCGCCTGGCTGAACCCAGCGAGATCGCCGAACTGGCGGTTTTCTGCTCGTCGCCGCTGTGCAGCTATCTCAGCGGCTCCGTCATCAACGTTGAAGGAGGGCAGATGTACGCAACATCTGCCAGCTAAGTCCATGCGATCCTATGATTTTCCAGAGCTGCGCGAAGGGGTGCGGCAAGTGGTCAGCCAATTCGACTCCCGCTACTGGCAAGAGGTTGACGAGGCCCGGGCCTTCCCGGAGAAGTTCGTCACTGCACTGACCGAAGCCGGCTGGCTGTCTGGCCTGATCCCCGAAGAATATGGCGGCTCGGGCTTGTCCCTGACCGAAGCCAGCGTGGTGATGGAAGAGATCAACCGCGCTGGCGGTAACTCGGGCGCCTGCCACGGCCAGATGTACGTCATGGGTTGTGTGGTTCGCCACGGCTCGAAAGCGCAAAAAGAATCGCTGTTGCCGCGCATTGCTAGCGGTCAGATTCGCATGCAATCCATGGCGGTGACCGAGCCGACAACCGGCAGCGACACCACCCGACTCAAGACCAGTGCGGTGCTCAAGGGTGACCGCTATGTGGTCAACGGCCAGAAGGTCTGGACCTCGCGCTTACAGCACTCGGACTACATGCTGCTGCTGGCCCGCACCACGCCGCTGGCGCAGGTGCAGAAAAAGAGCGAGGGCTTGTCCGTGTTTCTGGTCGACCTGCGCGAGGCCGTGGGCAAAAGCATCACCGTACGGCCGATCCGCAACATGGTCAACCACGAGACCAATGAGATCTTTATTGACAACCTCGAGATCCCGGTAGAAAACCGGATCGGCGAGGAAGGCAAGGGGCTGAAGTACATCCTGGACGGGCTCAATGCGGAGCGCATCCTGATTGCCGCCGAATGCATCGGCGATGGGCACTGGTTTGTCGATCGTGCCAAAACCTATGCCCGTGAACGCATGGTGTTCGATCGCCCGATTGGCCAAAACCAGGGCATTCAGTTTCCCATCGCCCGGGCCCATGTCAATGTAGAGGCAGCCAGCCTCATGCGCTGGCGCGCCTGCGAACTCTTCGATGCCGGCCAGCCCTGTGGGGCCGAAGCCAATATGTCCAAGCTGCTGGCCGCCGACGCGTCCTGGGAGGCCGCCAACGTCTGCCTGCAAACCCACGGCGGCTTTGGCTTCGCGGCCGAATACGATATCGAGCGCAAATTCCGCGAAACGCGGCTCTATCAGGTGGCCCCCATCTCGACCAACATGATCTTGTCCTACATTGGCGAGCACGTGCTGGGCATGCCACGCTCATACTGAATGAAGGCCCGCCATGAGTGCCACACAGCCCCCTCTGCAAGCCTGGGTCGGCCGCACCCTGACCACCACACAGACCTTGACCGAGGTGCCGCTGCAGCAAATGGCGGCGCTGATGAACGACGAGTCACGCATGCGCGAACCCTTGCGGCCGGGGCCGCTGCCGGCCGGCTGGCACTGGCTGTTCTTCAACCCCCTTCAGGTCCAGCGCCTGCTTGGACCCGACGGCCATCCCGAGCGCGGCGATTTTCTGCCCCCGGTGCCCTTGCCGCGGCGCATGTGGGCGGGCAGCCGCCTGCACTGGCACGCCGACTTCGAAGCGGGCATGCGGGTGGACAAGACCTCCGAGATTCTTCAGGTCACCGAGAAATCCGGGCGCAGCGGGCAGATGGTGTTCGTGACCGTGAGCCACCGCTATCGCGCCACCGGCAAGGACATCCTTCACGAAGAGCATGACATCGTCTATCGAGAGGCGGTCGGCGATGCCGAGACCCAAGCGCTGCGCCAGCTCGGCGAAC
>JBILUT010000178.1:0-4250 GCA_044370875.1 Polaromonas sp.
TCCGTTCGATCGTCCCCTCGTCGGCCGAGGCCATCCACTGCACCCGGTCGCCAACGACGGCCTCGTTCTTCTTGCCTCGCGGGTGGCACAGAATACGCCGTCCGTCCGACTCTTCCACCAGCACATGGCGGCCGAAACTGGCCACCACCAGCGCCTGGCGGGTGCTTGCGCTGGCGTCGGCGGGACGGGGCGATCGATCGGTCAATCGAGTAGGGCGTCGACCTTGGCCGCGCAGGAAAAATCGCTGACCGTGATGCCGTTGGCATCGTGCGTCATGAAGCGTACCGTGCAGTGTCCGTAGCTCAGTTGCAGGTCCGGATGGTGGTCGGCCGCGTTGGCCACGAAGGCCACCGCGTTGACAAAACCCATGGTGCGGTCAAAGTTTGGAAAGCGGAAGGTCTTCTCTAGTGCGCCGTCGATCAGCCGCCATCCCTGGGCCCGGTCGCCATTGAGCTGGGTCAGGCGGGTGACGACCTCGGTGGGACCGAGTGCATTTCGAAGGGGACGTGGGGAGGCGGCTGTCATGGCCTGGCGGGTGCAATCGTCTTTTGATCCATGCGAGCCAAGCGCTCGGAGGCCGGCGGGTGCGAATAGTAGAAGCGCGCAAACAAGGGGTCTGGCGTGAGGGTGCTGGCGTTGTCCTTGTAGAGCTTGATCAGGGCGCTGGACAGGTCGACGGCACTGGTCTGCCGGCAGGCAAAGGCGTCAGCCTGAAATTCGTGCTGTCTCGACAGATGGGCCGACAGCGGCGAGACGAAATAGCTGAACACGGGCACCACCAACAGGAATAGCAGCAGGGCCAGGGCGTCATTGGGTGCATTTAGGTGGGGCTGAACTCCCAGACCGGTGTAGAACCAGACTTGCTGCGACAGCCAGCCCAGCAAGGCCAGCGCCCCCAAGCTCAGCAAGAAGAGGGTTGCGATGCGCTGCAGCACATGGCGATGCTTGAAGTGACCCAGCTCATGGGCCAGCACCGCATCGACCTCGCCGGGGCTGAGTTGGCGCAGCAGGGTGTCGTAGAACACCACCCGCTTGGCAGCACCAAAGCCGGTGAAGTAGGCGTTGGCATGGGCTGAACGCTTGCTGCCATCCATGACGAACAGCCCCTTGGCGGCAAATCCGCAGCGCTGCATCAATTGGGTGACGCGCGCCTTGAGCTGCTCGTCCTGCAGCGGTTCGAACTTGTTGAACAGCGGTGCGATGACCGTCGGATAGAGCACCAGAATCAGCAGGTTAAAGCCCATCCAGGCCACCCAGGCCCACAACCACCACAAAGGCCCGGTGCTGCCCATCAACCATAAGATCAGCGCGACGATGGGCAGGCCGATCAGGGCGCCCACCACGGTCGACTTGAGCAGATCGCCCAGCCACAGGCCCAGGCTCATCTTGTTGAAACCAAAACGCTCTTCGAGCCTGAAGGTGGCGTACCAGGAAAGCGGCAAATCCAGCAGTCCGCCGATCAGGGCAAAGGCGGCTACCAGCGCCAGTTGCTGGGCCAGCGGCCCCCAGGTTTCGCTCAGGTCCAGCGCCTGATTGAGGGCCGACAAACCGCCCAAGAGCGTCCAGCCCAACAAAATGGCTGTGCTCCAGGCCAGTTCGGCCACGCCCAGCCGGGATTTGGCCAAGGTGTAGTCGGCGGCCTTTTGATGGGCTTCCAGGGGGATGCTGTCGGCAAAAGCAGCGGGCACCTGAGCCCGGTGAGACGCCACATGACGGACCTGGCGGCCATTGAGATAAAGCTTGGTCAGCGCCATCAGCAGGACCGCCAGGGCAAAGACCAAAGACCACAGAAGGGTGGGTTCATTCATGCGGGAAAGTTTAGGCCATCAGCGACAATCCGCGGATGAGTCCACCGCATGCCCCCGCTGACAGCCTTGCCAAGTCGGACCAGAACCTGGTCTGGATGGATTGCGAAATGAGCGGGCTCGACCCCGAAAAGGAGCGCCTGCTGGAGATCGCGGTGGTCATCACCGGCCCACAGCTTCATCCGCGTATCGAGGGGCCGGTTCTGGTCATTCATCAAAGCCAGCAACTGCTTGACGGGATGGACGCCTGGAACAAGGGCACCCACGGTAAGAGCGGCCTGATCGACAAGGTCAAGGCCAGCAGCCTGACCGAGGCGCAGGCCGAGCAGCAATTGCTGGACTTCATCGGTCGGTATGTGCCGCGCAGCGCCTCTCCTCTTTGTGGCAACACCATCAGTCAGGACCGGCGGTTTTTGGTGCGCTACATGCCGCGCCTTGAAGCCTGGCTGCACTACCGCAATCTGGATGTGAGCACGCTCAAGGAACTGGCCAAGCGCTGGAAGCCCGAGGTCTACAGCAGTTTCAAGAAAGCCCAAAGTCACACGGCCTTGGCCGACGTGCATGAGTCGATTGATGAACTCATGCACTACCGCGAGCACTTTTTGCAGCTCTGAGTTTGCAGCTCTGAGGAGCGGTTCAATCGTCGATGGAAGCGCTCCAGCGCTGGTCCCAGGCTTTGTTTAGCGCTCGCCGGTCTCGTTTGGTCGGTCGGCCGTGCTCATGCCACTGCGCCGGCTCGGGCTGCAGCCGCAGTTGTTCGCGCAATTGTTCACGCTGCTGCAGGCTCTCGGGCGTCTCCTCATAGAGCTGCTGCGCCACCGGGGCCGGGCCGCGCTGCTGAGACAGACCCAGCACCACCACGGTTCGTGTCATGCTGCCACGTACACACAGGAGATCGCCGGCACGCACATCGTGCGCAGGCTTGACGATTTGCCCATTGATCGTCACCCGTCCCTTGTCAATCTGTTCGACGGCCAGGGGGCGGGTTTTGAAAAACCGCGCGGCCCAGAGCCATTTGTCGATGCGCATCGCCAGCATCGTCGGGGTCAGTCCGATTGCGCGCCTATTGCGGGGCGCCCAGGGCCAAGGCCCGTTCACGGCTTCGCGCCAGTGCCTGCATGTCTGGCGGCAGCAGGGTGTTCCAGCCGGCCAGATGTTGTTCACAGACGTCGGCCAGGGCCTCGATCCAGTTGGGCTGGTCATTGAGGCAGCCAATGTATTCGAACCGCTCGCCCCCCGCTGTGATAAAGGCCTCGCGCGCTTCGTCCCGAATCTCTTCCAGCGTCTCCAGGCAGTCGGCGGTAAAGCCTGGGCAGATGACATCCACCGATCGCGTCCCCGCTTGTGCCATGGCCACCAGGGTGGGTTCGGTGTAGGGTTCGAGCCAGCGGGCTTTGCCGAACCGTGATTGAAAGGTGACGGTGTAACGCTCGCGCGGCAGCCCCAGGCTTTGGGCCAGCAGACGTGCTGTCTTGTGGCATTCGCAGTGGTACGGGTCCCCCAACTCCAGCGTGCGTGCGGGCACGCCGTGAAAGCTCATGACCAGATGTTCGCCGGCTCCGTGCGTCTTCCAGTGAGCGCGAACCGATTCGGCCAGGGCTTCGATGTAGCCCGATTCGTCGTGGTAATGGTTGACAAAGCGCAGCTCGTGCATGCGTCGTGCCTTCTGGGCCCAGGCGAACACGGCGTCAAACACACTGGCGGTGGTGGTGCCACTGTATTGGGGATAGGCCGGCACCACCAGCACGCGGTCGACGCCCAGCTGCTTGAACTCGTCAAGGGCAGAGGCTACCGAGGGCGAGCCGTAGCGCATCGCATGGCGTACCAGAACCCGGTGGCCCCGATGGGTCAATACCTGACCGAGTTGGTGAGCCTGCTTCTCGGTCCACACGCGCAGGGGCGAGCCTTCTTCGGTCCAGATGCTCGCGTATTTGGCCGCCGACTTCTTGGGACGTACACGCAGGATGATGCCGTGCAGGATCAGCCACCAGATCGGGCGCGGGATTTCCACGACCCGCGGATCCCCCAGAAATTGCGCCAAGTATTTGCGAAGCGCCGGGGCAGTGGGCGCATCGGGCGTACCCAGGTTGCAGTACAGCACGCCGGTTCGCGCGCCCACTGCGGGCGCTGACCCGTGGGTGTAGGCAGGTTCGGGGGAGAAGGCCATGTGCGTTATTCTCGCCCACCATGCTCGACCGACTCAAAGTCAAGGCCATTACTCTGGACCTCGACGACACGCTCTGGCCCATCTGGCCGACCATCGCGCGCGCCGAGGCGGCTTTGCAGGATTGGCTGCGGCATCGCGCCCCGAGAACTGCGGACTTGCTGGCTGACGACCTGCAGCGGCATCGCCTCAGGGAAGAGGTGATCCTCGGCCAGCCCGAGCTCAGGCACCATCTCAGCGCCATTCGCACCGAAATGATTCGCCGGGCGCTTGCGGTCTCG
>JBILUT010000180.1:0-4238 GCA_044370875.1 Polaromonas sp.
TGGAGTCTGCCGACACCTGCTGTGCCCCCGGTTACACCGCGGTCAGCCTGCGCAACCTGTCGGCCAGCGAACCGGCCTTTGTGTTCATGGCCGACGAATCACCGCTACATCGCAAGCTCGGCATCTACGAGGTACGCGCCTGATTCGCGCGACCTCTCTGTTTTTTCGGTTTTGGAGTCTGATCGATCATGAGCGCCTATCTTTTCCCTCCGCCTGCTGTTGCCAGCCTGCCGATTCGGGGCCAGGCTGAACGCTACGCGGTCAACCGCATTTTTTGTGTGGGGCGCAATTACCATGCGCACGCCGCTGAAATGGGCCGCAGCGTCGACAAGTCGGTGGACCCGGCTTTCTACTTCACCAAGTCGCCGCAGACCCTGGTGCCCTCCGGGGCCACTGTGGCCTATCCACCTGGCACCCAAAACTATCACTATGAGATGGAGCTGGTTGTGGCCATTGGCAAAGGCGGGTTCCGCGTGTCAGAGAACCAGGCCCATCAGCTGGTCTACGGCTATGCCAGCGGCCTGGACATGACGCGCCGCGATCTGCAACTGGTGGCTCGCGACAAAGGCCGTCCCTGGGACCTGGGCAAGGACTTTGAGGAATCGGCCATCTGCTCAGAAATCGTGCCCATGCCGGGTGTGGTGCTCGAGCAGGCGGCCATTTCGCTGCAGGTCAACGGCCAAACCCGGCAAAGTTCAGACATCAGCAAACTGATCTGGAACGTGCGGGAAATCATCGCCGACTTATCCCGCTTCTATCATTTGCAGCCGGGCGACCTCATCTACACCGGCACCCCCGAGGGCGTCGGTGCAGTGTTCACCGGCGACCACCTGATGGGCCGCATCGAGGGCGTGGCGGACGTGGCCCTCACCGTCGGTCCCGCGCTGTAAGTCGGCGCAACCATCCTCCGGACATCGGCGCCCACCATGAAGCTCTACAACTTCTTTCGCAGCGGCACCTCACACCGCCTGCGCATTGCCCTCAACCTCAAGGGCCTGAACGTCGACTATGTGCCGGTGGACCTGCGCCGCGAGCAGCACCTGCAGGTGGCATTCAAGGCCATCCATCCGCAAGGGCTGGTGCCCGCACTGGTCGATGGCGATCAGGTCCTGATTCAATCGCCAGCCATCATCGAGTGGCTGGAAGAAAAATACCCCACCCCCGCGCTGTTGCCCAAGGGCCTGGGCGATCGCGCCCGGGTGCGCGCCCTGGCCGCGCTGGTGGCTTGCGATATTCACCCCATCAACAACCGGCGTATTCTGGAATACCTGCGCAAGCACTTCGGTGCCGATGAGGCCGCCATCCATGCCTGGTGCGCCGAGTGGATCACCGCCGGCTTTGATGCTTTTGAGGCGCTGTTGGCGGCTGACCCGGCCCGTCGCGACTATTGCTTTGGCAGCCAGCCTGGCCTGGCCGATGTCTATCTGGTGCCGCAGGTGGAGAGTGCCCGCCGCTTCAAGGTGGATCTGGCGCGTTGGCCACACATCTCGGCGGTCGATGCTGCCTGTGCCCAGCTTGAGGCCTTCGACCGAGCCGCGCCCATGCGCCAGCCCGACGCAGCCTGAGCGCCCGTCCTGGCGCAGCCAAGCGGGTATCGGCGTCGGGTCGGTCGGGCTGGACCTGGCTTTGTCCGATACTTGGCCGCATCACGACATGCTTGCAGGTGTTTGACATGCCTTTGCCGCCGCCACAGCCCCGCCGCCTTCTGCACACCCGACAGGTTCGCTTTGAGGGCTTTGAGCGTGAAGACGGCCTTTATGACATCGAGGCCTGGCTGATCGACACCAAACCCGCCGACTTCATGCTCGAGGGCGAAGGTCTCTTGAAGGCCGGCTCTCCGGTGCACGGCATGTGGATCCGCCTGACCATCGACAGCAGCTACACGGTGCGGGGCATAGCGGTCAGCATGGACCATGTGCCCCACGGTGAGTGCGTGGCTGCGCACGACCCCATGCAGAGTGTGGTGGGTTGCTGCATGCGCAAGGGCTGGCGCGCCGCCATTGAAGAGCGTCTGGGCAAGATGCGGGGCTGCGCCCATCTGCGGGAGCTCTTGTTCAACATGGGCACGGTCGCATTTCAGACCTTGGTGTCGGTGGCCAGTCAGCGCGATCCCGATGTGCCGCCCGCGCCCCTGGGCGGATGCCTGGCCTGGGACCCAGCGGGTCCCATGGTGGCGCGCATCTACCCGCGCTTTCATGTTCAGAAGCTGCCCGCCGCTGGTCAGAACGAACAAACCTGAACAGCGGTCTGCCTCAAATTTTTGTCAAGCGGAGCTTCTCATCATGAAACTTATACGCACCCTGTTTGGGCTCACCTGTGCCTTTGTCGCAGTCAACGTCTGGGCCGAGCCCGATACGCAAGCCCTTTGCAAAGACCGTGGTTATCCGATCGGCAACGCCCGCAACTGGTTCATGAATGAATGCGTGCGCGTGGGTTCCTTCACCCATCAGGGGGAGATCCCTGGCATCTCCAACGGCCAGTCCAACACCATGCAGCCGGCGGCCGAACCCATGGTGCTCAAAAAGGCTGAGCGCGAGCCTGACTACCGCTGGAGCATGGGCGGCGAGCGCCTGAGCATCGACGACTACATGAAGCGCCAGCGTGTAATGGCCCTGCTCATCGTCAAGGACGGCGTGATTCAAGTGGAGCGCTATCAGTATGACCGCAAGCCCACGCACCGGTTCCTGTCGAACTCCATGGCCAAGACCATCACCGCCATCGCAGTTGGCATCGCGCTCAAAGAAGGGCGCATCCGATCATTGGACGATCGCGCCGAGGTCTACGCGCCCGCGCTGGCTGGCACTCTGTACGGGCAGACCTCGGTACGCCATTTGTTGCGCATGGCCTCGGGGGCCAAGTTTGAAGAGCGTTACGACGGCAAGGATGACCTGGCCCGATACGTGAATGCGGTTACCCAGGGTCAGATGGCCGATGGCGCCAAGGTCATCACCGAGCGGCGGCACCCAGCCGGTGAAGTGTTCAACTACGCCAGCGCCGAGACCGACATGCTGGCGCTGGTGCTGCGCGGGGCCACGGGGCAAACGCTGAGCGCCTATTTGCAAAGCCGCCTGTGGCAGCCCATGGGCGCAGAAACATCATCCCTGTGGCGGGCCGATTCCGCTGGCCTCGAACGTGCCGGCGGCAACTTCAATGCGACCGCCCGCGACTATGCGCGCCTGGGCATCGTGCTGGCCCACGACGGTCAGCGCCCCGACCGCCCTGAACTGGGCGAGATCGTGCCCGCGGCCTACCTGATTGAGGCCACCGATTCCAAGCAGCATCCCCCCGCCTTCGCGCCCAACAAGGCCACACCGTATTTCGGCTACGGCTACCAAACCTGGATCTTCCCCGGACAGCAGCGCCGCTTTGCCCTGCTGGGCGTATACGGACAAGCCATCTTTGTCGATCCCGCCCGCAAACTGGTGATGGTGCATCTGGCCGCTAACGCGACGGCTGCTGCGGGGCAAACGTCGATGGGGCGCGAGCGCACCTTTCTATGGCAAGGCGTGGTGGGGCACTACGGGCCTTGGTGAGGGGCCCGCAGGGCCGGCTGTCAGCGGTCGACCGAGTGCTTGTGCACGAAAGCGGCGACCGCAGTCATCAACGCCTGTGCCTGATCGCGGTGCGGCCAGTGGCCGCAAGCGGGTAGCTCCAGCAGTTCGGTGTGGGGCACGCGGCGGGCGATGCCGCGAATTTGTTCGAGCGTGCCGTATTCGTCGTCATGCCCTTGTACGGCCAGCACCGGCACTTTGATGTGGTGCAGGCGGGCCTCAATCGACCAGCTGCGGAAGGCTGGCGACAGCCAGGCCTGGTTCCAGCCCCAGAAGGCCGAGTCGGTGTCATCGTGATGGCGCGCCAGTCGCTGGCGCAGGTCGCCGTGCAGATAGGCCTGCCGCGCTCGTTCGATGCTGTGTATCGAGAGGTCTTCCACCATGATGTGTGGCGCCATCACCATCACCGCCGCCACGGGTGGCGCAGCTTGCAGGTCGGTGCTTTGACTTTGCCGCTCGCCTTGCACAATGGCGCTCAGCAGCGCGATGGTGCCGCCGTCGCTGTGACCCAGGAGCCAGACGGGTTCGTCCACCTTCAGGGCCCGCAGCAGGGCGGGCAGTACTTCGGTGGCCTGGCGTTCCATGAAGTCGGGATGCCAGTGCTCCTCAGGGGCGCGAGGGCTTGAGCGTCCATAGCCCGGCCGTGAATACACCAGGCCGCGACAACCCAGGCGCGCGCAAAGTTGC
>JBILUT010000181.1:0-4222 GCA_044370875.1 Polaromonas sp.
GCACATCACGGATGTGCTGGCCCAAGCAACGGACCGGGCGCTGGAGCAAAAGCTCATGCCGGTGAGCGTGGGCCTTGATGCCTCGGGGCAGCCCACCGCTGCCTTGCTGAAAAAGCTGCAGGCCCTCGGTGTCGATGTCAGCAACCCGGCGGCGACGGTCTCTGCGCTCAAACGCCAAGCCGATGGCAAGGCCGAGGCTTTGTTCTACGACAGTGTGGTGCGGGGGGTGACCTTGACCGCGGGCTTGCAGAAGGCGCTGGAAGAGTCCCTGGCCCGGCTCCCCATTCCCAAGGTCATGAGCTATCAGCTCGAATCGGGCTGTGAACTGCCGGGCTGGACCAGCGTGAACTTCGTACGGCCTGCACACCGTCTGGTGGCCTTGCATGGCAGTACGGTGGTGGCGGTCAAGGCGTTGGGCCTGAACGCAGGCAACATCACCCAGGGCCATCGCTTTGAGGCGCCGGTCAATCCGGTGGTGGTGCCGCATGCTGACCAGTACGCGCAAGTGCTCAAGAGCGACGGTGCGGTGATCGCCAGCTTTGCCGAGCGCCGCGCCGAGATCGTGCGACAGCTCCATGCCGCTGCTGCCCGCATCGGCGGTGGCGTCCGACCGATTGACGATGAGGCTCTGCTGGATGAGGTCACCGCGCTGGTGGAGCGGCCGAACGTGCTGGCCTGCGAGTTTGAAAAGCAGTTCCTCGACGTGCCGCAGGAATGCCTGATTCTGACGATGAAGGCCAATCAGAAATATTTTCCGTTGCTCGATGCAGCCGGCAGGCTGACCCATCGCTTTCTGGTGGTGAGCAACATCACCCCGGATGACCCCAGCGCAGTCATTGAAGGCAATGAGCGTGTGGTGCGCCCGCGTCTGGCCGATGCCAAGTTCTTCTACGACCAGGATCGCAAGAAGACGCTGGAATCGCGCGTCGAGGGTCTCTCCAAGGTGGTCTATCACAACAAGCTGGGTACGCAGGGCGAGCGAATGGCTCGCGTGTGCGTGATCGCAAAAGCGATAGGTCAGCAGCTTGGGGGCGACCTGCTTGCCCAGCAGGCCGAGCAGGCCGCGCGCCTGGCCAAGACCGATCTGCTGACCGATATGGTGGGCGAGTTTCCGGAGCTGCAGGGCATCATGGGCGGCTACTATGCCCGCCACGAAGGCCTGTCCGCCGATATGGCCGAGGCGATCGAGGACCACTACAAGCCGCGTTTCGCCGGTGACGATTTGCCGCGCAACCCGGTGGGGGTGGTGGTGGCGCTGGCCGATAAGTTGGAGACCCTGGTGGGGATGTTCGGCATCGGCAACCTGCCCAGCGGCGACAAGGACCCGTTTGCGCTGCGCCGCCATGCGCTGGGTGTGGTGCGCATGCTGATCGAAAAAGACTTGGCGCTGGATCTGTCCGCTTTGCTGGCCATTTCTGCGCCAGCCTTTGCTGACAAGATTAGCCATGCCCCGCAAGCGTTGACTGAATTTTTCTACGACCGTCTGCGCGGGTACTTGCACCAAGATCTGGTGGTTCTCGCCTCTCCCATGGAAGGCAAGCCCGACGTCGATACGGGAAAGACAGTCGACAGCAGCTATTCGACCAACGAAATGGATGCTGTGCTCGCCCTGCAGCCGCAGCGGCTGTCGGATGTGGTCAAGCGTCTTGAGGCTGTGCGCGCCTTTGCCGCCCTGCCTGAAAGTGCTGCATTGGCTGCCGCCAACAAGCGCATCGGCAACATCCTCAAGAAAGCTGGCGAGGTCGATGCGCATGTCAACACCGCGCTGCTGCAGGAAGAGGCTGAGAAAACCCTGCATGCCGCCATGCAAAAGCTGCTCCCGCAATCGACCGCGCAGTTCGAGGCGGGCGACTACACCGGCAGCCTGCAAACCCTGGCCGCTCTGCGCGACCCGGTCGATGACTTCTTCGACGGTGTGATGGTCAATGCCGAGGCCATGGACCTGCGCCTTAATCGCCAGGGTCTGCTCAAGCGCTTGCATGTCGCCATGAACCGCGTGGCCGACCTCTCACGTCTGGCAGCCTGACCGATGCAGGCTCACCTCATGCAGTGCGATGTGGGGCTGGGCCCATCCCCTGACGATGTGGGCCCTGGCGATCTGGCCATCCCCCTTTGACTGGAAGAGATGCCCATGGCCGATCGCAGTACCAAGCTTCTGATCCTCGATCGCGATGGGACGATCAATCATGACCGTGACGACTATGTGAAGTCGCCGCAGGAGTGGGAGCCGCTGCCTGGCGCCCTGGAGGCGATCGCCCGACTCAATCACGCCGGCTGGCACGTGGTGCTGGCCACCAATCAGTCGGGGCTGGGGCGAGGCTTGTTTGACATGGCTGCGCTCAATGCCATGCATGAAAAGATGCATCAGCAATTGGCGGCCGTGGGCGGTCGTATCGATGCGGTTTTTTTCTGTCCGCACACCCCGGAGGACAACTGCCACTGCCGCAAGCCCCTCCCCGGCCTGTTCGAGCAGATCGGCGAGCGCCTGGGACTGTCCCTGAGGGGCGTGCCCGCGGCGGGTGATTCTTTGCGCGACCTGACGGCGGCCCTCAGTGCCGGCTGTCAGCCGCATCTGGTGCTCACCGGAAAATCGGCGGGCCTGACGCCCGAGCAGGCCCGGCAAGCCATGCCCGCTGGTGCACTGGTTCATGCTGATTTGTCTGCTTTGGCCGATCAGCTGATCGGGCAGGCGGCTGATTCGACGCTTTGATGGGTATGGCCTGGATCCGCTCGATCCTCCATTTGCTGTGGATGGCCGTCACCGTGGTGCCCTGGGCCATCGCTGTGCTGATCGCGTCTTTGTTTGTCAGCAGCATCACCCTGTACCGAATGTGTGTGGGCTGGCTGCGATGCGCGGTGGCCGGTGCCCGCGTGATTTTGGGCATCGAGGTGCGCGTTAGCGGTTGGGAGAACCTGCCGCAGGGTCAGACCAGCCCGGCGGTGCTGCTGGTCAAGCATCAGAGCACCTTTGAGACCTTCCTGATGCCCACTCTGATGCCGCACCCGCTGGCCTATGTGTTCAAGAGGGAACTGCTCTACGTGCCTTTCTTTGGCTGGGCCATGGGTCGTCTGGACATGATCCACATTGACCGCAGCCGACGTGCGCAAGCCTTTTCCAAGGTGGTGCAGCAGGGTCGCCGTCTGATGGACCAAGGCGTCTGGGTCATCATGTTTCCTGAAGGCACCCGCATCCCGCGCGGTCAGCAGGGCACCTACAAGACCGGCGGCACACGGCTGGCCGTTGAATGCGGTGTGCCAGTGATTCCAGTGGCGGTCACCTCAGCCAAATGCTGGCCGCGCAAAGCCCTGATCAAGCGGCCGGGTGTGGTTGATGTCTCTATCGGCCCTGCAATCGACAGCGTGGGTCGCGAGCCTGAAGAATTGATGGCCGAGATTCAGACCTGGATCGAGGCTGAGATGCGCCGCCTTGATCCGCAGGCCTATCAAGAAGCACGGTAAGAGACATGAAGCCAGAGGCTCTGCGACCGAAGTCCTGACCTACACTGCCCTCATGCGCAGCCTGCTGCAATTGACGCTCGATCTTTTCTCCGTTGAAGCACCCGCATCGACGGCGCCGCGGCAGTCCCGTTCACCGCGCCACCCGCGCAAGCGGACTGGCCCTTCGCCCGGTCCGACCCACACCCCTGACCTGTGGGCTCAGACCTCATCCCCAGCCGATGCGCTTGCACCCCGACCCATCTCCGTACAGGCTGAGCAAACAGACCTGCGCCTGGCAGCGGGCGATGTGAGCTATCGCCATCCGCAGGCCAATCGCCAAGCCTGTCTGGAAGGCGTGCCCGTGGCCTATGCCTTCCGGCGCGCGCGACGCCGCACCATCGGCTTTTCGGTGGATGCGCGCGGCCTGAGCATCAGTGCGCCGCGTTGGGTGCCGCAGCGCGAGATTGAGCAGGCGCTACAGGAAAAAGGGCCCTGGATTTTGCGCAAGTTGCAGGAATCACAGCAGCGGGCGCGGCAGATTGAATCGAGTCGCATCGTTTGGTGTGAGGGCGCTCGAGTGCCTTTTCTGGGCCGGATGCTGGTGCTTGAGTTGGATCCGTCCCAGCGCACCCGGGGTGCCGATGTGACCTCGCAATCTCTGCTGGCCCAGACGGTCTTGCCTCTGGGCTTGCCGCTCAGTGCAAGCGCCGACCAGATTCGTGATGCCGCCCAGGCCTGGCTGATGGGCCGGGCCCGCCTATGGTTTGAATCACGGCTCGATCAC
>JBILUT010000361.1:0-2616 GCA_044370875.1 Polaromonas sp.
CGCTGATGTTCAGACAGGCCGAGCGTCTTGGTACCAGCATCGGGGATTCGCTGCGCGTCTATTCCGATGAGTTGCGGCACAAGCGCATGGTGCGTGCTGAGGAGGCTGCGGCCCGGGTTCCCACCAAAATGCTGCTGCCTTTGGTGCTGTGTATCTTTCCTTCGATCATTTTGGTGGTCATGGGGCCGGCGGCCATCACGGTCATCCGCACCCTGATGCCCCTGCTGGGCGGCGGCGCCTGAGCGCCCTGGCGCCTAGCCGGCAAACAGATCGCCTGTGATGGGGTCCGGGTCGCCCAGGCGGTGCTTGAGCGCATAGAGATACAGCTCCATCCGGTTGCTCACGCCCAGCTTGTGATAAATCGAGCTGAGGTGGTTGCGCAAGGTGTGCTCGGAGATAAAAAGCCGAGCGGCCAGCACCTTGTTGCCGGCCCCGTGACCGGCCAGGATGACCTGGACGATCTTGCGCTCACGCTGGGTCAGCGTGGCCTGTCGAACCTGCTCCGCATCGGGGGGCGCTTGCTTTTGCCAGCCGTGCAGCACCCGGGCCAATGAGGCGCGATCGAGCCAGACCTCACCGGCTGATACCTTCTCAATGGCCTTGAGGACGGTTTGCGCGCTGGCATCCTTGCGCAAGACGCCGCAGGCGCCCAATTGCACCGCGTGGTCCAGCACATGGGGCTTGCGCTCGGCGGTAAGCACCAGCACGCGGCATTCGCTTTGGCTGCACAAGGCCGGCAGGATGTCCAGGCCGCTGCGTCCGTCCAGATCCAGATCCAGCAGCACCACCGCAGGTCTGTGTTGCTGGGCCTGATGCAGGGCTTCTTGCGGGGTGGCCGCGGTGGCCACCACCTGCATGCCCATGCCCTGTGTGGCAATGAGCTGCTCCAGCCCCCAGACGATGGTGGGGTGGTCATCGACGATCATCACCCTGACCACGGGCTATACCGGGAGTCGCACGCGCACAGCGGTACGTCCGCCGGCCTGGGTACAGACCAGGGCCCGTCCTCCCAGAGCCTGCGCACGTTCAGTGATCGATCGCGGGGTGAAGGGTTGTGCGCCCGATGGGGCATCATTGGCGATATGGATGCCCAGCCAGCCGTCCTTGCAGTCGATGCGGACCTCTGCAGCGCGCGCCTGCGTGTGACGGCGGATGTTGCTCAGACCTTCGCGCACCAGATGCGAAACCTCCTCGTGCAGCCTGGCGCTCAGCCGGGGGGCTTGGTGGGCCTGTACGGCAATGTCCAGGCCGTGAAAATCGCGCATCTGGCGGGCCTGGTTTTCCAGCTCGGTACGCAGGCACTGGGTGCCACTGGGCGATGGATGCGTAAGGCGTTGTGCGCACTGGCGCAGGTCGCTGATCACGGCCTCGGTCATGGCCACAATGCGCTGCAGCCCTGCCTCTAGCGGATGCCCTGTGCCTGCTTGCAGGCGCAAGGCCTCAACCGCCAGCTTCAGACCGATGTAGGGCTGTATCGCGCCATCGTGCAGGTCCAGTGCCAGCCGCCGCCGCTCGGCATCGAGGTCATGGGCTTGGGCTTGGGCTTGGGCTTGGGCTTGGGCGGCTGGCAAGGGTTGGGGTGATGAGCTTGCCTCGAGCTGGGCCCGCAGTTCGCGCAACTGACTCCGCAGCCGACGTTCGCGCCAGCCGGCCAGTGCCCAGGCTGCAGCCAGTACGCCCAGATGGCTCGCCCACAGCGCCCCTGAGGGCGTCGTTGGTATCAGGTTCAGGCTGTGGACCAAGGTCAAGGCCAGGCCCAGTGCCAGGGTCAGCGCCAAGCCCAGCAGCAAGGTCATTCGCCGCAGACGGGCCAGCACTTGTGGCACGGATGCGTGGAGCTCAACGGGGGTGCAAGGGGTACAGGCCAGGGGAGCGGACATGGGGCACGAGTGGGCAAAGGTGGCGATGACAGGCGCTGGCTGACAGCCCTTGGGGCCCATCAGCCAGCGCTGTACTGTCAGGCAAAACCTGGCCCATCGGCGTCTGTCACCGTCGGTAAAACATGTAGGACGCGGTCACCGCCGGGGCGCGCCGTGCAGGGCAGGGCAAATCTGCCGATGAGCTTGCGGCAGGCCGGTCGGGCCGCGCCTGGCCACAAAGGGTCGCACAGCAAGCAAGCGGCTGGCGCCCGATGAAAAAAGCCGCGAGGGCCCGGCCTCTTGCAAGAGGCCTGCCGTCGCGGCGATTGGGCGGCCCGCGGGCCGCACATGTGCCCGACTTACTTGAGGTAGTCCGACACCACCTTCCAGCGGCCGTCCTGAATTTGTGACAGGCGCGAGAGGTTGCTGCCCAGGCGCTTGGTGGGGCTGAAGGTCATTTCGGCGCTGCCGAAGATGTCCGGCGGGATCACCATGGAGTCCATGGCCTTGACAAAGCTGTCGGTGGTCAGGTTGTTGCCCGCCTTCTGCGCGGCGCGGATGAAGGAGTCGATGACCGAGTAGCCGTAGACCGAGAACACGGTGGGGTCGTCGTTGAACTTGGTCTTGTACTTGTTGGCCCAGAAACGGATGGGCTGCGAGGCCTCGTCCAGGTAGGGGTTTTGCACCGACATGGCGGCATACAGACCGTTCATGGCTGGCCCACCGAGTTTGTGGATGAGGTCGGTGTATGCGCCGC
>JBILUT010000182.1:0-4193 GCA_044370875.1 Polaromonas sp.
TCTCAAGTCGCTTCAGATTGAGCTGCCGCCTCTGGCTGTGCCGGCCGCCGCCTATGTGCCCTTCGTGCAGACCGGATCACTGATCTTCCTGAGCGGCCACATTGCCAAGAAGCCCGACGGCCAGCCTTGGGTGGGCAAGCTCGGTCAGACCATGAACACCGCCGAAGGCCAGCAGGCAGCGCGCGCGATCGCCATCGATCTGCTGGGCACCTTGCACGCGGCGCTGCAAGCCACCGGCAAAGATCTGCGCCAAGTCCGGCGTATCGTCAAGGTGATGAGTTTGGTCAATTCAAGCACGGACTTTACTGAGCAGCATCTGGTCACCAACGGTGCGAGCGAACTCTTTGGGCAGGTTTTTGGCCGAGCGGGCGAACACGCCCGCAGCGCCTTTGGCGTGGCCCAGATTCCGCGGGGTGCCTGCGTCGAAATCGAAATGATCGCCGAGGTGGGCTGAGGCCACCGCCCCTGACAAGCATTAACCAGGGAACGACTCAGATCACCCGCACGATCCGGCTGGGCTTAAAGCCCAGGTCCGCCTGCTTGCCTTTCTTGGCCCGAGCGGCACGGGCATTGTTGAGGCTGCGAATCTCCAGCGTCTCCTCGCGGGCCTTGCCGCCGCGACCCAGGCCCTCGATACGAACGCTCCGGGCATAAGCGGCCGCGCCGGCCAAACTGTCCTTTTCATCGAGATCAATCAGCATCAAGCCGCGGCCACCCTTGTCCATCAGCCTGAGTTCGCCGATGTCGAAGGTGAGGATACGCCCGCCGGCGCTGGCGCAGACCACATGGGTCGCCGCGGGCAGAGCCGCTTGACCAGCGGCGACACTGGCGCTGCTGCCGCTGACATGCGAGGGGGCGCATACCGTCTCACCGTCGCCCAAGGTCATGAAGCTCTTACCGCCCTTGTTGCGAGACACCATGGCCTCGACGGTCGCCAAAAAGCCATAACCGCCGCTGCTTGAGAGCAGCAGGATGGCACTGGCCGGTCCGGCAAAGTAGTGCAGCAACTGGGTGCCTGCCTCCAGCTCAATCAGTGTGGTCAGCGGCTGCCCATCGCCCCGCGCGCCCGGTAAGGCAGAGACCGCTACCGAATACACCCGCCCGTTGCTACCAAAAGCCAGCAAGGTGTCCACCGAACGGCATTCGAAGGTGCTGTAAAGCCCATCACCGGCCTTGAAGGCAAAGCCAGCCGGGTCATGGCCATGACCTTGCCGAGCGCGCACCCAACCCTTGGTCGAGACGACCACGGTCAAGGGTTCGTCGATGACCTTGACCTCAACCACCGCCTTTTTCTCGGCCTGTATCAGGGTGCGGCGGGCGTCACCAAAAACCTTTGCATCGGCTTCGATCTCACGCACCATCAGGCGGCGCAGTGAAGAGGCGCTACCCAGGATATCTTCAAGACGCGCTTGTTCCTCCCGCAGTTCCTTGAGCTCCTGCTCGATCCGAAGCGCTTCAAGCCGGGCCAGCTGACGCAGGCGAATCTCCAGGATGTCTTCGGCCTGCCGATCACTGAGCTGAAAGCGCTCGATCAAGGCCGGCTTGGGCTCGTCGGACTGGCGGATGATCCGGATCACCTCGTCGATGTGCAACAGCACGATCTGCCGACCTTCGAGGATATGAATGCGCGCCAGCACCTTGTCCAGCCGATGCTGGGATCGACGTTGCACCGTGGCTTGCCGAAAGGCGATCCATTCTTCGAGGATTTGGCGCAGCGACTTCTGGGTGGGCTTGCCGTCCAAGCCGATCAGAGTCAGGTTGAGCGGGGCCGATGTCTCCAGGCTGGTGTGAGCCAACAGCGTGTTGACCAGATCGCTCTGCTCGATGCGGCTGGTCTTGGGCTCAAACACCAACCGGACCGGCGCGTCCTTGCTCGATTCGTCGCGAACCCCATCGAGGACGGACAACAAGGTCTGCTTGAGCTGCAGCTGGTCAGTACTGAGGGCCTTCTTGCCGGCCCTGACCTTGGGATTGCTCAGCTCCTCGACTTCTTCAAGCACCCTTTGCGCGCTGACGCCGGGTGGCAACTCGGTCACCACCAGTTGCCACTGGCCGCGAGCCAAGTCTTCTATCTTCCAGACCGAACGAACCTTGAGCGATCCGCGCCCGCTGGTGTAGGCAGCAGCGATCTCGCCGGCGCTGGAAATGATCTGGCCACCGCCAGGATAGTCGGGGCCGGGAACCAGATCCAGCAGCTGCGCGTCGTCGAGCTTGGGATTCTTGATCAAGGCCACGCAGGCATCGGCCACTTCGCGCAAATTGTGGCTAGGAATCTCGGTGGCCAAGCCCACGGCAATGCCGCTGGCACCGTTGAGCAAGGTGAACGGCAGGCGGGCGGGCAACTGCGATGGCTCTTCGGTCGAGCCATCGTAATTGGCGACAAAGTCGACCGTGCCTTCGTCTATTTCGTCGAGTAGCAATTGCGTGATGCGTGCCAGACGGGCTTCGGTGTAGCGCATCGCGGCTGCGCCATCGCCATCGCGAGAGCCGAAATTGCCTTGTCCATCGATCAGGGGGTAGCGCTGTGAGAAATCCTGCGCCATGCGGACCAGCGCGTCATACGCCGCCTGGTCACCATGTGGATGGAAGCGGCCCAGGACATCGCCGACCACCCGTGCGCTCTTGACGGGCTTGGCGCCTGCTGTGCCGTTGCTGCCGCCAAAGCCCAAGCCCATGCGCGCCATGCTGTAGAGAATGCGACGCTGAACCGGTTTTTGTCCGTCGCTGACGTCGGGCAAGGCCCGGCCCTTGACCACGCTCAGGGCGTATTCCAGGTAAGCCCGCTGGGCATAGGCGGCCAGGCTGTCTTCAGGCGCGACCGGTTCGTCGGAGCTGGGGGGATGCGGTGTGAGCAAATCCATGGGTAGGTTCGAGTTCTGAAAAAGGATCAATTCCGCTGCGCGGGCAATTGCAGTGGCGCGCCAGGCGGCGGCATCGAGATACCTGGTGGCGCTAACAAAATGCCGCGCGCCACGGCTCCAGCCATCTGGGGCGCAAGCCAGACACCCGGGGCGGTCACAGCGGCAGGAGGGGTCGGCTGCGCGGGCGGCTGGGTCGCTGCCAGGTCAGCCGGTTCAGGTGCCGGTGGCCGAAGGTGACTGAGCAGTTCGGTGACCACTCTCACGTAGTTTTGCGTCTCAGCATAGGCGGGAATGCGATGACCCGCTCGCTGCACCGCCCCGGGGCCAGCGTTATAGGCCGCCAGCGCCAGATCAAGCCGCCCCGGGAACATCAGGAGCAGATCCCGCAGAAAGGTGGCGCCAGCGCGCAAATTGATCTCCGGCTGCATCAGGCGCTCCTCCAGCGAAACACCGTCTTGCGGTCGCACACCGTAACGCTGGGCCGTGCCGGGCATGAGCTGCATCAGGCCGACCGCCCCTTTGGGCGAGACGGCACGGGGATTGAATCCGGACTCCGCTGCGATCAGGGCCACCATCAAGCTGGCATCGAGGCCAAGTTGTCGGGCGACATCCTCGACCATGGGCAGAACACGCTTGTAGGCCGGCGATCGCTCGAGCACGGCCAACAAACGCGGACGCGAGCCCGGAGAAGATCCCACAGGCAAAGGCAAGGGCCGGGCATCGGACACCGCCGCTCCACCCAGAGCCGAGGTGGGCGCGGCAGCCGGCGCGGCTGCGGGCGGCGCAGGTATGGGCTGCGCCATCAATTCCTGCGCCGGACCCTTGAAGAACAACTG
Source organism: Polaromonas sp. (assembly GCA_044370875.1). GTDB lineage: Bacteria > Pseudomonadota > Gammaproteobacteria > Burkholderiales > Burkholderiaceae_C > Polaromonas. Next base: position 3,698 of record JBILUT010000182.1, read on the forward strand.
ATAACGCGCATCGACCTGATGCCCGGCAAAGTGAGGCACGCCGTTGCCGTCGATGAAGGCCCATACCTCCGCGCGAGCACTTGCCAAACCGGTCAGAGCCAGGGCGCAGGCCAAGAGGCAAAGCCGGAGCAAGGACATGTCAGACGTCAACCTCGACGTCATCGCCGTGCAATTCCATCAGTTCACGACGCGCCAGGGCTTCGCCCTTGCCCATGAGTTTGGCCATCACCTGCTCGGTCTGGACGGGGCCGAGCCCGCCCAGGCTGACCGGCAACAGGCGGCGTGTATCGGGGTTGAGCGTGGTTTCCCACAGCTGCTCTGCGTTCATCTCGCCCAGACCTTTGAAGCGGCTGATGGTCCAGCCCCCCTCGCGCACGCCGTCTTTCCGGAGTTTGTCCAGGATGGCAGTGAGTTCGCCCTCATCAAGCGCGTACATCTTGGCCGCCGGCTTCTTGCCTCGGGCCGGTGCATCGACGCGAAAAAGTGGCGGTCGGGC
>JBILUT010000183.1:0-4182 GCA_044370875.1 Polaromonas sp.
CTGAGCTGCTGCGTCTGCGCGCCGAACATCCGCAGGCGCAGATCGTGGCCGGCTGCACCGATGTGGGCCTGTGGGTGACCAAGCAGCACAAGCGATTTGCGAAGGTGCTCGATGTCACCCGCGTCTGTGAGCTTGCAAACATCAGCCAGACCGGCAGCCGCTTGCGCATAGGCGCTGCCGTCCCTCTGGAAGAGGCCTACCAGGCCCTGTGCCGCCTGTGGCCTGAGCTCGAGACCTTTGCCGCCCGATTTGCCGGCTTGCCGGTGCGCAATTCGGGCACCCTCGGCGGGAACGTGGCCAACGGGTCGCCTATCGGCGATTCGATGCCGCTGCTGATTGCCCTCGGTGCCCACGTGGTGCTGGCCAGCGTGCGGGGCGAGCGGGCCATGCCGATCGAAGATTTCTACATCGGCTACCGACAAAGCCAGCTGGCCCCGGACGAGGTGGTGGCTTATATCGACGTGCCGATGCCCGATGCTGCCTCAGGTCAGTGGCTGCGGGCCTACAAGATTTCCAAACGCTACGACGACGACATTTCGGCGGTTTGCCTGGTGGTCCGGCTGCGGCTTGAGGATGACCGCGTTGCCGAGGTCTCCATCGGCGCCGGCGGTGTCGCCGCCACCCCGGCGCGAGCCCGACGCACGGAGGCGGCCTTGCGCGGCCAGGTCTGGAATCAGGCGGTGGTCGGGCAGGCCGCGCAGGTGCTGCGTCAAGAGTTCTCGCCCATTTCCGACATGCGCGCTTCGGCGGCCTACCGCACCCAGGTGCTTGGTCACCTGCTGCAGCGTCTGTGGCTGCAGACTCAGGGCCATACACAGATCAATCTTGAGGCCATCAGCGGCGAGGAGCTGGCATGAACGCACCGTCTGATCCGCTGATCGCCACCGGTCTGCCGGCTGCCGGTGCGCCGCATCCGCACGAGAGCGCCCGCACCCAGGTGCAAGGGCGCTCGCCTTATGTGGATGATTTGCCTGAACTCAAAGGGACCTTGCACGCGGCCCCGGTCATGTCTGCCGTAGCGCATGGCCGATTGCGTGCAATCGACGCAACGGCGGCCCTGGCCCTGCCTGGGGTGGTCGGCGTGGTCACGGCCGCCGATATTCCGGGTGATCCCATCCTGGCTACGTTCGTTCACGACGAGCCGGTGCTGGCCCGCGACAAGGTCGAGCATATCGGCCAGGTGGTGGCGCTGGTGGTCGCGCACGACGTGATGCAGGCCCGGCGCGCAGCGCGTCTGGTCAAGCTCGACATCGAAGCGCTGCCGGCTATTTTGACCGTGCGCGAGGCCCTGGCCGCCGGCAGTCAGGTCTTACCCACCGTCACCGTGCGGCGCGGCGAGCCTGAGGTGGCGCTGGCGCGTTCGGCGTACACCCTCGAGGGCTCTCTGGTGGTGGGCGGTCAGGAGCATTTTTATCTGGAGGGGCAGGTGGCCTATGCCCTGCCGCAGGAGCAGGACCAGTGGCTGGTGCATTCGAGCACTCAACACCCTGGGGAGGTGCAGCACTGGATCGCCCATGCGCTGGGCGTTGCCAATCACCGCGTCACTGTGCAGTGTCGGCGCATGGGGGGTGGCTTTGGCGGCAAGGAAACGCAGGCCGGACATATGGCCGTCTGGGCCTGTCTGGCCGCGCGCAAGTTTGCCTGTCCGGTCAAGCTGCGCCTCGATCGTGACGACGATTTCATGATCACCGGCAAGCGCCACCCCTTTGAGTACGACTACACGGTCGGCTTTGACGACACCGGACTGATCACCGCACTCAAGCTCATGATGGCGGTCAACTGCGGCTTTTCGGCCGATCTGAGCGGGCCGGTGGCTGACCGCGCCATCTTCCACGCCGACAACGCCTACTTTTTGTCCGATGTTGAGATCGTCTCGCACCGTTGCAAGACGCACCTGCAGAGTCAGACCGCTTTTCGTGGTTTTGGCGGACCGCAGGGCATGATCATCATCGAGGCCATCATGGGCGACATCGCTCGTCGCCTGGGCCTCGATCCGCTGCAGGTGCGGCGTCGCAATTTTTATGGCGTTCAGACGCGCGACGTCACCCACTACCAGATGAAGGTGGAAGACAACATTCTCGAGCCGCTGGTGGGTGCGCTGGCCCACAGCAGTGGCTATGCCTCGCGGCGCAAGGCCCTGGCCCAATTCAATGCCACCAGCCCGGTCATCAAGCGTGGCTTGGCGCTCACCCCGGTCAAGTTTGGCATTTCCTTCACTGCTACCTTGTTCAACCAGGCCGGCGCGCTGGTGCATGTTTACACCGATGGCAGTGTGCAGGTCAATCACGGTGGTACCGAGATGGGACAGGGCCTGCACACCAAGGTGGCACAGGTGGTGGCTGACGAACTGGGCGTGCCCCTGTCACAGGTGTTGGTGACCGCCAGCGACACCGGCAAGGTACCCAACGCGTCGGCCACCGCGGCCTCGGCCGGCACCGACCTCAATGCCAGAGCGGCTCAGTATGCGGCTGGGCAGGTGCGATCGAGTCTGGCGCAGTTTGTGGCGGGCTTGGACGGTTGCGGTGCGGGTGCGGTGAAATTTGCCGGTGGCCGTGTGGTCTCACCCAAGGGCGCGCGTGATTTTGTCGATGTAGTCCGGCAGGCCTATGCCAACCGCATCCAGCTCTGGAGCGATGGTTTCTACCGCACGCCCAAGATTCACTATGACAAGACCACCCTGACCGGTCGCCCCTTCTACTACTTTGCTTACGGTGCGGCCTGCACCGAAGTGGCGATCGATACCCTGACTGGCGAGAGCCGGGTGCTCAAGGTGGACATCCTGCATGATGTGGGTCACAGCATCAATCCGGCCATCGACCGGGGACAGATCGAGGGCGGTTTTGTGCAGGGCATGGGCTGGCTTACCTGTGAGCAGCTGGTGTGGGACGCTAGCGGACGTCTGCGCACCCATGCCCCAAGTACCTATAAGATTCCGGCCATCGGCGACATTCCGGCGCACTTCGTGGTCGATTTCTGGCCCGAGCCCAACCGCGAAGACAACGTTCACGGCAGCAAGGCCGTGGGCGAGCCGCCCTTCATGCTGGCCATCAGCGTCTTCGAAGCTCTGCGCGATGCGGTGGCCAGTGCCCTGCCGCCCGGAGCCCGCGTTCAACTGGAGGCACCAGCCACGCCGGAACATGTGCTGCGCGCATTGGCCGGCTGAAGTCCATGCCTCCGCTGGTAGCCCTGGCCCCGCTTTGGGTGGACCACAGGCCCAGCAGCCCGTTTGCCCAGGCGCGAGCGTCCGCTCTCGGGAGCAGGGGCGCTCGGCTGGCCGCTTACTGAACCCTTGCGCCAGCCAGGAACCAGCGGCTGACTAGCGCCCGTTCTTCCTCGGTGATGCCGGTGCTGTTGTTCATCGGCATTAACTTGGTCACCACCACCTGCTGATAAATGGCTTGGGCGTTGCGGGATACTGCTTCGGCGCTATCGACCCGCACATTTTTCATCTGCACTTGCTCGCCGTGGCAGGCCACGCAGCGCTGACTCATCACGGCTTGAACCTGCGCGTAGCTCACGGCTCCGGCAGCCTCGGCTGTGGATGCTGTGGCCGTAGGTGCAGGCCGCATCCAGAGCACCAGACCCAGCAGCACCACGATGCCGGTCAGCGCATAGGGCAGTGGATGCTTGTTGCGACCGAGCTTGTAGCCGTGACGCATCACGAAGAACTGGCGGATGGCCGCGCCGGCCACCATCATCAAGATCAGCACCAGCCAGTTTTGAGGGTGATTCCAGGTAAAGCTGTAGTGGTTGCTCAGCATGGCAAAGAGCACCGGCAGCGTGAAGTAGGTGTTGTGCACGCTGCGCTGCTTGCCGCGCTGGCCGTGGATGGGATCGACCGGCTGGCCCGCTTGGATGGCCGCGACCACCTTGCGTTGCCCCGGGATGATCCAGAAAAAGACGTTTGCGCTCATCGCGGTGGCGATCATGCCGCCCACCAAAAGAAACGCGGCGCGTCCGGCAAAAAGGTGACAGGCCAGCCACGAGGCCAGGCTGATCAGAACCAGCACGCTCAGGCCGATCCAGGCCTCGCCGTTTTTGCGCGCACCCAGGGTTCGACAGATCAGGTCGTAGAGCAGCCAGAACGCCACCAGAAACGACAGGGCCACCAGCACTGCGGCAGCGGGCGACCAGTCCATCCGGGATTTATCAATCAGGTACGTACCTGCCTGCCAGAGGTAA
>JBILUT010000184.1:0-4178 GCA_044370875.1 Polaromonas sp.
CCCGGCACCTCGATCGGCAGACCGGCCAGCAAGCTGGCCATATGGGCCACATTGCGGTTGTCTTCGCCGGCCTGGTTGGCGCAGCCGTAAATGACATCGGTCACCGCAGCCCAGTCCACCTGGGGGTTGCGCGCCATCAGGGCCTTGAGCGGGATCGCGCCCAGGTCGTCAGTGCGCACGCCAGAGAGCGCGCCGCCATAGCGGCCGAAGGGGGTGCGGATGGCATCACAGATGTAGGCTTGTGTCATAAAGATCTCACGGGCAAATCGGTTGAAGGAACGTTCAGCGCACCAGCCGCATGGTTGCAAACTGGGGCGCCAGCAAAAATGTCAGGCCGCAATCGGCAATCCCACCAGCTTTTCAAGCTCGGCATGCGACAGGCCCTCGACCACATCGATCAGGCGCAGCCCCTGCGGTGTACAGGCCAGGGTGGCCAGATCGGTATAGATGCGCTTGACGCAGGCAATGCCAGTCAGCGGGTAGCTGCAGTGCTGCACCACCTTGGACTGTCCGGTCTTGGTCAGCAGGTCCATCATGACCCAGGTCTGCTTGGCACCAATGGCCAGATCCATCGCGCCGCCGACTGCGGGTATGGCGTCTTTTTCACCGGTATGCCAGTTGGCCAGATCGCCCGTGGCACTGACCTGAAAAGCACCCAGCACACAAATATCGAGATGGCCGCCGCGCATCATGCCAAAGCTGTCGGCGTGGTGGAAATACGCACCGCCCTGAAGTAAGGTCACCGGCTGCTTGCCGGCGTTGATCAGGTCATAGTCCTCTTGGCCGGCAGCAGGCGCCGGCCCCATGCCCAAGATGCCGTTCTCACTGTGCAGGATCACTTCTATGCCGGCGGGCAAATGGTTGGCCACCAGCGTGGGCTGGCCGATGCCCAGGTTGACATAAGCGCCGTCGTGGATGTCGCGCGCGACGCGTTGAGCCAGCTCGTCCTTGCTGCGTTTGGTGTAGCTCATGATCAGGCCACTTTCTTGAAACCGCCGGCCTGGGTGGCCACGCGATCGATCTTGACGATATGGCTGACAAAAATGCCGGGCGTGACCACGGTCTCGGGGTCCATCGCACCGAGCTCCACGATCTCATGCACCGAGGCCACGGTCTTGCGCGCCGCGGTGGCCATGATGGGCCCAAAATTGCGCGCCGCCTTGCGGTAGGTCAGGTTGCCCCAGCGGTCTCCCCGCTCGGCCTTGATCAGGGCCAAATCACCATGGATCGGCATCTCCAGCACATACATCTTGCCGTTGATTTCGCGGGTTTCCTTGCCTTTGGCCAGTTCGGTGCCGTAACCGGTGGGAGAAAAGAAGGCACCGATGCCGGCGCCAGCGGCGCGAATACGCTCGGCCAGATTGCCCTGCGGCGCCAGTTCAAGTTCGACCTTGCCGCTGCGGTACAGACCGTCAAACACCTGGCTGTCAACCTGGCGCGGAAAGCTGCAAATGACCTTGCGCACCCGGCCGGCCTTGAGCAGGCCTGCCAGCCCGGTTTCGCCGTTGCCGGCGTTGTTGTTGACGATGACCAGGTCGCGCGCGCCCTGCGCAATCAGGCCATCGATCAGTTCATTGGGAATACCGGCGGTGCCAAAGCCGCCAATCAGCACGGTGGCCCCATCTTTCAGGCCGGCCAGGGCCGCTTCGACGCTCGGCGCAATCTTGTTGATCATGCAAGGACTCCAAGGCTTTGAAGGCAAGCTGATCGGGCTTTTTCCGAGCTTGCCAAATGTTCGTATATCGAACAAATGTTCGTATAATGAATTTTAGGGAATCTCACCGCTTATGGCAAGTCCATCAAAATCCGCCCCGCCCCGTCGCAGCGGGCCGCCTTCAAAAAGCCCCACGCCCGGCGACAGCTATGTGCAGTCCTTTGCGCGGGGCTTGCAGGTCATCGCCTGCTTCAGCGCCGCAGCGCCCGAGCAGACGCTCACTGAAGTAGCCACGCGCAGCGGCCTGACCCGCGCCGGCGCCCGGCGCATCTTGCTCACGCTGCAAACGCTGGGCTACGTCAGCAGCGACGGGCGGCGATTTAGGCTGTCGCCGCGCATTCTGGATCTGGGCTTTGCCTATCTGTCGTCCATGCCCATCTGGAATTTGGCCGAGCCAGCCATGCAGTCGCTGGCGGCGAAGGTGGGCGAATCATGCTCGGCGGCGGTGCTCGAAGGCAGCGACATCATCTATGTCATGCGGGTGCCCACCCACAAAATCATGAGCATCGGTCTGGGCGTGGGATCACGACTGCCAGCCTACTGCACCTCCATGGGCCGCATGCTGCTGGCCGATCTGGACGATGCCCGTGCGCTTGCCGTGTTGCAAGACAGCCCCCGCCACGCCCTGACCCGGCACACGCTGACCGATCCGCAAGAGTTGCTCGGCCGCGTTCGACAAGCACGCAAGCAGGGTTGGTGCCTGGTCAATCAGGAGCTTGAAGAGGGCCTGGTGTCTCTGGCCGCGCCCTTGCGAGATCGCCAGGGACGTATGGTGGCGGCGCTCAACATCAGCGGCCAGGTCAACCGCACGCCCGCGCGCCTGATGCAAGATCGCATGCTGCCCGCGCTGCTGCAGGCCTGCAGCGATATATCGGGCCTGATGGCCGCCCAGCACAACTAAAAAACCGCCCTCCACATGTTCACCCCGTCCCAGTCCGATGTGCGCCGATTCTTCTGCGCGGTGTTTGCCAAGTCCCAAAGCGGTTCGCCCCTGACCCCCCTGGAAACTCTGGCGGCACAGTGGATCGACGAACACCCCGAATACATCGCTGACCTGAGCGACGAACAGGCTGCGCTGAGCAAGATGTACGCAGTGGAAGACGGGCGCAGCAACCCCTTTCTGCACCTGTCCATGCATGTGAGCTTGAGCGAGCAGAGCTCGATCGACCAACCGCGAGGCATACGCCAGGCGCTCGAACTTTTGACGCACCGGCGGGGCAGCTTGCATCAGGCCCACCATGAGGCCATGGAATGCCTGGGACGCATGATCTGGGAGAGCCAGCGCGCCGGCCGGCCACCTGACGGCGCGGCCTATCTCGATTGCGTGTCAAGACAGGCCACTCGGGACTGAAAACAAAAAACCGCCCGAAGGCGGTTTCTTGTGAAAGGCAGTCGGATTATTTGAAGCGGCTCTGCGGAACCACCTTCAGATCACCCTCCAGCGAAGCCAGATAGTTAGCGATCTGCTTGAGCTCGGCATTGCTGTACTGCTTGGCAAAGCCGGCCATGATGGCGTTGTTGCGACCGACCACCTGATTGGGCTCTTTCTTGTAGGCCTTGAGCGCCACGAAAAGATAGTCGGCATGCTGACCGCCGATCTTCGGGTAGGAAGGATCGATGGGGGAACTGAAATTAGCGCCGTGGCACGAGGCGCAGTTGGCCTTGCTGAGCAAAGCTGCCACCTGCGCACTTGGGGCTTTGACGTCCTTGGACACGGTCGACTTGCCGCCAGGCAAGCCGTGCTCGCTATAGAAAGCGGCCAGGTCAGCCATGTTCTGGTCGGTCAGCGACTCGGCAATACCCCGCATGGTGGGGTGCTTGCGGTCGCCCTTCTTGTAGGCATTGAGGGCCGCCACGATGTACTTGGCACTCTGGCCCGAGATCATGGGCACCCGGTACACCTCGGGGAAGCTGGCCTGATAGCCCTTGATGCCATGGCATCCGATGCACATGGCTGCGATGCCCTCACCGGCCTTGGCGTCGCCCTTTAGATCCTGGGCCGAGACCGCAGACGTCCCAAGAGAGACAAGAGCGGCAAAAATCGCAGAGAACAGCTTCATCATTTTGAGCGCACAATTGAACGATCGGACGACAGAAAAACTCGCAGATTATAGCCAGCGCCCCAGGCGCAAACTGAACCCTTGCTGACAACGTGCCCAAGGCCCCTTGCCAGCGCACACAAGCCCACACAGGCCAACACCATGAAATTCAAAGGCTCAGACCAGTACGTTGCCACCGACGACCTGATGCTGGCGGTGCATGCCGCCACCACCCTGAAAAAGCCCCTGCTGGTCAAGGGAGAGCCGGGCACCGGCAAGACCATGCTGGCCGAAGAAGTGGCCAAGGCGCTGAACATGCCTCTGCTGCAGTGGCACATCAAGTCAACCACCAAGGCCCAGCAGGGTCTCTACGAGTACGACGCCGTTTCGCGCCTGCGCGATTCGCAGCTCGGGGACGAGAAGGT
>JBILUT010000185.1:0-4174 GCA_044370875.1 Polaromonas sp.
AGATGCGCTCCATCTCCTTGAAGGTCGCCTCCTCGTTGTAGAACTCGGGGTTCTTCCAATCGATCGGGTGTCGCGTGGGGGCCTGCAGATTGCCTTCGGTGGCCATGGTCGGTACTCTTTGGGTAAGTCAGAGGGAAGCGCCGGATCGGCTTGGGAAAGGGCTGGAAACCAAGCCTTTCTGAAACCGAACACCCCAGGAGACACTTGCGCGCACACCTGGGGCGTGGGGGGCAAACCCGCCTCGTGGGCAGGTTCGCTCAGGAACTGGGATCAGTCCTTGAGGTCGACCAGCGCCTTGGCGTAGCGGTTGGCGTGCGAACGCTCGGCCTTGGCCAGAGTCTCGAACCAGTCGGCCACCTCATCGTGACCCTCTTCACGAGCGGTCTTGGCCATACCGGGGTACATGTCGGTGTACTCGTGAGTCTCACCGGCCACTGCAGAGGCCAGGTTGTCGCGGGTGCTGCCAAAGGGCATGCCGGTGGCCGGATCGCCACACTGCTCCAGCCACTCGAGGTGACCGTGGGCGTGACCGGTCTCGCCTTCAGCGGTGGAACGGAACAGGGCCGCCACATCGGGTTGCCCTTCAACATCGGCCTTGTTCGCGAAATACAGATAGCGGCGGTTGGCCTGGGACTCGCCGGCGAAGGCGGCCTTGAGGTTCTCTTCCGTCTTGGAGCCTTTGAGAGCTGCCATGGAAATCTCCTGATGAGTAGGTTGTTGACACAATCTGCCAGAAGGCCGCTCAAGGCCCCGGACAGCGCGCACGATACCGGGAAACGACTCGCCCCGTCCAATTGGGGGAATCAATGCCCAGAATTTAGCTAGGCTATCGATTGGCCAGAAGCTCTAGCGTGGATCAATTGAAGGACTGGCCCTGTATCGGACCGGTTGCTGGTGGGCCTGCCCCGCAGGACCACGGCCCGACCGAGCGGAGGACGGCCGAACTTTTTGAAAAGCCCGACCCGCCCTGGAAGCTTACTGAGGCTGGAAGCCGCTGTCCCGGATGATGCGGGTCCACACCTGCGCGTAGGCGCGCTCGCGCCGGCCAAGCTGTTCAGCGTTCATGTGCCCGACCGTCAGCCCCATCTGGGACAGCTGGTTGCGAACCTCGGGCTGGGCAATCACCTTGGCCACCGCGGCCGAGAAAGTGTCCGTAAAGCCCTTGGGCGTACCCGCTGGCGCAAACACACCGTAGTAAGGCATGTCCTCAAGACCCGGCAAACCCAACTCGGTGAAGGTGGGCACATCGGGCAGTGCCGCCTGACGCGCCCCGCCGAGCACCCCCAGTACCCGCAGCTTGCCGGCCTTGTGGTTTTCAATGAAGTCGGGCACGGAGGCCACCCCAGCGGCTATCTGATTACCCAGCATATCGGCCATCAGCGGTGCACTGCCGCGATAGGGTGCGGCCACCAGATCGAGCTTGAAGCGCTCGCCCATGACCTTGACCAGAAATTCAGGCGTCGATGCGGGGGCAGGAATACCCACCGAACCCTTGCCCTGCTGGGCCCGCACCCAGGCCACATACTCATTGAAATTGCGCGCCGGATTGGCACCAGAGACCGCAAAGGCATTGACGAAGGTCGCAAACCCAGCCACAGGCGTGAAGTCTTGGACGGGGTTGAAACCGGCGTTCTTGACCACCATGGGCAAGATGGTGATGGTGTGATCGTGCGACAAGAACAAGACGCTGCCATCGGCGGGCGCAGCCTTGAGCGCCTGCGCCGCCAACTGGCCGCCAGCACCGGGCCGGTTCTCCACCACAACCGTGGTGCCCAATTCATCCTTGAGGCGGTCGGCCAGCAAGCGCGCGATGGCATCCGTACCCCCGCCGGGCGGAAAACCCACCAGCAGACGGACGGTCCTGGGCACTTGCGCCAGCACAGGGCTGGACATGCCAGCGGCCGACAGGGCCACCAGCGAAGTTGCAACACGAAGAACGGAGCGGCGGGACGATTTCATGGACTTGTGCCTGAAGTGGAGCGGGCCCCTATTTTCTATAAACGGGCCACCAATGCAAGGCGACACGCGGCATACGTACTGCCCTGCGGCCCAGGGTCGCGCCGCTGACTGAGGGCCTGAACCGTCCGGGCGAAGCCCGACCTGGCCCTAGCGTACCGATAGAGAGCGGTCGCTAAAATTAAATGCTTTTCCCGCCCGCCATGCGTCGCGGAGTGCCCAACCCCAATCGGCTGCTCGATCAGTCAACGCCATGAATACCCCTGCCGTTCCCGACCAGCCTGGCTTGCAAGCGCTGGCCAAATCCTTTGAGCCCGCCGCCCTGGAGGCACACTGGGGCCCCGAGTGGGAAAGGCGGGGCTACGCGCTGGCGGGCCACCGGGGTAGCGGACGGCCTGAACCGGGTCAGCCCTCGTTCTGTATCCAGTTGCCGCCCCCCAATGTGACCGGCACACTGCACATGGGTCATGCGTTCAACCAGACCATCATGGACAGCCTGACCCGCTACCACCGCATGCGGGGTCACAACACCCTGTGGGTGCCGGGCACCGACCATGCGGGCATCGCCACGCAGATCGTGGTGGAGCGCCAGTTACAAGCCCAAGGGGTCAGTCGCCATGACATGGGACCGACCCCCGAGCAGGCTCGCAAGAACTTTGTAGCCAAAGTCTGGGAGTGGAAAGAACAGTCGGGCAACACCATTACTGAGCAAATGCGCCGCATGGGCGACAGCGTGGACTGGAGCCGCGAGTACTTCACCATGGACGACAAGCTCTCCGAGGTGGTCACCGAAACCTTTGTGCGGCTCTACGAGCAGGGCCTGATCTACCGGGGCCAGCGTCTGGTCAACTGGGATCCGGTGCTCATGAGCGCCGTCTCCGATCTGGAAGTCGAGTCCACCGAATCGGACGGCTTCATGCACTACATCTGCTATCCGTTTGCGCAGGGGCCGCAATTGATCGACGGCGTGATGCAAAAGGGTATGACCATTGCCACCACCCGCCCCGAAACCATGATGGCCGATGGCGCGCTGGCGGTTCACCCGGAGGACGAGCGCTACAAGCATCTGGTCGGGCAGATGGTCGACCTGCCCTTGTGCAATCGACGCATCCCGATCATTGCCGACGATTTTGTCGACCGGCAGTTCGGATCAGGATGCGTCAAGATCACTGGTGCGCACGACTTCAACGACTACGCCTGCGCGCAGCGTCATGGTTTGCCCCTGATCACCATCTTCACGCTCGATGCGCACATCAACGACAACGGGCCGACGGCCTACCGCGGCATGGATCGATTCGCAGCCCGTAAAGCGGTCATCGCTGGCCTGCAGTCGCAGGGCCTGATGCTCGAGATTAAGCCGCACAAGATGATGCTGCCCATCTGTGCCCGCACCGGTCAGGTGGTCGAGCCGATGCTGACCGACCAGTGGTTCGTGGCCATGAACAAGGTCAGTCCGCACGACCCCAGTGGCAAAAGCATTGCGCAGAAGGCCATTGACGCGGTGCAAAGCGGGCAGGTGCGTTTTGTGCCTGAGAACTGGGTCAACACCTACAACCAGTGGATGAACAACATTCAGGACTGGTGCATTTCGCGCCAGTTGTGGTGGGGTCATCAAATCCCAGCCTGGTATGACGAAGAAGGTCGGATCTATGTGGCGCGCAATCTGGCCCAAGCGCAAGCACAGGCGCCAGGCAAGACGCTGCGGCGTGACGAAGATGTGCTCGACACCTGGTATTCGAGCGCCCTCGTGCCGTTTAGCACGATGGGCTGGCCCAAGGCGTCGCAGGCTGACCATGCCAGTGCGCAGCAAAGCGACTACGACCTGTACCTGCCCTCCTCGGTGCTGGTCACTGGCTACGACATCATTTTCTTCTGGGTCGCCCGAATGATCATGATGACCACCCACTTCACCGGACGGGTGCCCTTTCGCGACGTGTACATCCACGGCTTGGTGCGCGATGCACAAGGCAAGAAGATGAGCAAAAGCGAAGGCAACGTGCTCGATCCGGTCGATCTGATCGACGGCATTGCGCTGGAGCAGCTGCTTGAAAAACGCAGCCAGGGTCTGCGCAAGCCCGAGACAGCTCCGCAGGTGCGCAAGAACACGCAAAAAGAATTCCCAGACGGCATTCCGGCTTACGGCGCCGATGCCCTGCGATTTACCTTTGCCGCTCTGGCCAGCCTGGGCCGCAGCATCAACTTTGACGCCAAGCGCTGC
>JBILUT010000186.1:0-4169 GCA_044370875.1 Polaromonas sp.
TACACCGGCTTGCGCATGAACCGACAGACGTCATCACATCTCGTCGGTATGGTGAGCAGGTGTCACAAATCAAACAACGACAGCAGGGTCCGCTGCACTCCCAAGCCTCCGGTGGTGCAAGCACGTCACCCGAGCCCAAAACTGCCATGGGTTGCCCAGCAGTGTTCTGGCCCTTTCCGCCCAGTGATCAGGAACCAAGGCGGTCGCCCGCAGCCTGCGGACGACCAAGTCCCCGACCACTGTGTCGCGTCCCAAGAAACTGACCGTCGTTCCATCCGTGCGCTGAGCCCAACGGCCCGCGCAAGCCCCACTCCATACGCCTGTTGCCGTGCCCCGCAAGCCCCGAATCAACCTGAACGACATCCTGCTGCAGGAGCCCGCCATCCGCGTTTATGGCGCTGTCGATGAAGCCTTTCTTGGACGCTTCCTGGAGCAGCTCAAGCCCCTGCGCGGTCGCACCGACCCGCTGGTCTTTGAGTTATCGACCACCGGTGGCGACGCGGACCTGGCCCGCCGCATCGCTGAGGAGATTCGTCTATGCCGTGAAGTCGGCGGTATGGACTTTTACTTTGTGGGCAAGGCCATGGTGTATTCGGCCGGCGTGATGATCATGGCCGCCTTTCCAGTGGAAAAGCGCTACCTGAGCCGCGATGCGGTGCTGCTGATTCATGCCTGGCAGATCGAAAAGGACATCCGGTTTAGCGGGGCACTGAAAGTCTGCGCCGCCAGCGCGCACGACTTTCTGGCCGAACTGGAAGTGGCTGGCAAGCTCGAGCATCAGACCTTCAGCGATCTGGTGCGTGGCACGCAAATGAGCTATGAGCAATTGAGCGAGCAGGTCAACAAGGCTGACTGGTATTTGCTGGCGGACGAGGCGCTCGCCCTCGGCCTGGTCAGCGACTTGGTGTGAGCCCCCCAAGACAGCGTTATCTGCACGGGTGACCTCGCCCTGACCTCACGGCGATCGACGGAGCCTTAAATCGGCAGGTCGTAAGCCACCGTCAATGGCGCGTGGTCAGAAAAACGCTCCGCCTTGTACACCGCCTCACTGCGGGCCAGCGCAGCCAGGCCCGGCGTAGCCAAGTGGTAGTCGATGCGCCAGCCCACATTCTTGGCCCAGGCTTGGCCCCGGTTGCTCCACCAGGTGTAGGCCTCCTCGGTGGCAGCAGGCTTCAAGCGGCGATACACATCCACCAGGCCGCCGCCCAGAGCCGTACCCGGCCGGAGGGCGCCGGCGTTCAGTTCATCGGCCGCTGCATTGGCCGCTTGCGCATCGTGGCGCAGCAGCGCACTCATCCAGGCGCGCTCTTCCGGCAGAAAACCGGAATTCTTCAGGTTGCCCTTCCAGTTCTTCAAGTCGATCTCCTGGTGGGCGATGTTCACATCGCCGCACAAGATGAACTCGCGCTGGGCCCTGAGCCCGAGCAGATGCGGATAGAACTCGGCCAGAAAACGAAATTTGGCCTCCTGCCGCTCGGGGCTTGAAGACCCGCTGGGGAAATAGCAGCTGATGATCGACAGCTTGGGCGCGAGCTTGCGGCCCGGCCTGTCAAAGCGCAGCTCCACATACCGACCTTCGGCATCAAACTCCCCCGAACCAAATCCGATGAGCACATCCGAGGGCTCATGGCGCGTGTACACCGCCACGCCCGAATAGCCCTTTTTCTCGGCGAAGTGGAAATGACCTTGCAGACCCGCAAGCTGTTCAAACTGGCCGTCGACGTCGGCCTGCTGCGCCTTGAGCTCCTGCACACACATACAATCCGGACGCTCTTTTTCGAGCCAGGCTTCCAGGCCTTTGCGCGTGGCCGAGCGGATGCCGTTAAGGTTAAGGCTGGTCAGTTTGAACAAGGACATCCCCATGACAAAAGCAGGCGCGCACGATGCGCTGGCGCAAGACTTCGTGCAATTTTCGCTCGATTGCGGCGTGCTCAAGTTTGGCCAGTTCAAGACCAAGGCCGGTCGCATGAGCCCCTACTTTTTTAATGCCGGGCTGTTCAATGACGGCGCCAAGCTCGGTCGGCTGGCCGCCTTCTACGCGCAACGTCTGGTGCAAAGCGGACTTGAGTTCGACATGATCTTTGGCCCCGCCTACAAAGGCATCCCTCTGGGCGCTGCCGTGGCCATTGAACTGGCCCGACTGGGCAAGGTAGTGCCCTTTGCCTACAACCGCAAAGAGACCAAAGACCATGGCGAGGGTGGCGCGCTGGTGGGAGCGCCGCTCAAGGGCCGCGTGCTGATCGTCGACGACGTGATGAGCGCCGGCACGGCTGCACGCGAGTCGATCGCGCTGATACAAGCCGCCGGCGCCACCGCACACGGCGTAGCCATTGCCCTAGACCGTCAGGAAATGGCCACCGAGGTGCAAGCCGACGGGTCGACCCGCGATGTGCCACACAGCGCAATGCAGTACGTTCAGCGAACCCTGGGCCTGCAGGTCTGCGCCATTGCGCGACTGGAAGACCTGCTGGCGTATCTGGCGGCGCAAGGCGGCGTCGGAGAACTTGCCGCGCATTTACCCCAGGTACAGGCCTACCGGGATCGTTACGGGGTTTAAAGCTTAAGCCGCCGCGCCGGCCAAGAAGTCGCTCTTGCCAATGGCCACGCCGTTGTGGCGCAAGATGTTGTAGGCGGTGGTGATGTGGAAGAACACATTGGGCAGCGCCCAGGTCTTCACATAGGCCTCGGCCGTCATGGTGCGCGAGCCGGTCTTGCCCACCGGGAAGGTGATTTCCTTGGCCTCAAGCCCATCAAGCGCATGGGGTGGCACCGTCTTGAGCCAGGCCAGGGTGTTGTCGACGCGGGTCAACAATTCGGCCAGCGTGTTTTCGGTGTTCTCGTACTTGGGCGCATCCAGCCCGGTAATACGAGCAGCGCACAGCTTGGCGGCGTCGCAGGCAATGAAGATCTGGTTCTTAAAGGGCAGCATGTCTGGGGCCAGCCGGTACTGCACCAGCACCTGCTCGTCATAGCCGCGCGCGGCCACATCGGCCTGCGCTTTCAGGAGCA
Source organism: Polaromonas sp. (assembly GCA_044370875.1). Classification (GTDB taxonomy): domain Bacteria; phylum Pseudomonadota; class Gammaproteobacteria; order Burkholderiales; family Burkholderiaceae_C; genus Polaromonas. The sequence goes on from JBILUT010000186.1 coordinate 3,010, forward strand.
GATGACGCAAGTTGCCCAGGAACTTGATGAAGACGGGAAGGCAGGCGTTGGACAAAGTGGTGGACATGGGGACCTTCTCAGCGGAGGAAAAAACCGAGGTTACACCATGCCCGCACGGGAATTGGGGCGCGCTTGTCACCGTCCCATACGGCGTGACGGCTCTCGGGCGATGTCATCCTGTCCAAGCGACCCATCGATAACGTGCGGCCTGATCGGTAAAGGTAAGGTCACCCCAGCTTCTTCTTGAGCAGCTCATTGACCTGCCCCGGATTGGCTTTGCCCTTGCTGGCCTTCATGATCGGGCCGACCAGGCCGTTGAGGGCCTTGGCGTTGCCGGCCTTGTATTCGGCCACGTTCTTGGGGTTGGCGGCGAGCACTTCGTCGATGATTTTTTCGAGTTCGCCGCTGTCGTTCATTTGCCTCAGGCCCTTGGACTCGATGATGGCGTCCACGCGCGCGGCGCCTTCTGCGGCCGGGGCTGCTGCGCCCTCGGTCCACAAGGCGTCAAACACCTGACGCGCCGCGTTGTTGCTGATGGTGTTGTCGCTGATGCGGCCGATCAAGGCGGCCAGTTGCGCCGCGCTGACCGGCACCTGTTCAATGCCGATCTCGCCCGCATTCAATCGGCGCGACACCTCACCCATGATCCAATTGCTGGCCAGCTTGGGGCTTTTGCAGGCCTTGGCGCAGGCCTCAAAGTAGGCAGCCATGGCTTTGCTTTGGGTCAGCGTGGTGGCATCGTACTCGGGCAGGCCGTAGTCAGTCACAAAACGCTCGGCCATCACGCGGGGCAGTTCGGGCATGTCGGCCTTGACCCGCTCGATCCATTCAGGCGCAATCACCAGCGGCGGCAGATCAGGGTCAGGGAAGTAGCGGTAGTCAGCCGAGTCTTCCTTGGTGCGCATGGCGCGGGTCTCACCGGTGTCGGGGTCGAACAGCACGGTGGCCTGCTGGATCGCGCGGCCGTCCTCAAGCTCGCCGATTTGCCAGCGGACCTCAAAGTCGATGGCCTGCTGCATGAACTTGAAGCTGTTCAGGTTCTTGATCTCGCGTCGGGTACCCAGCGGCGCGCCGGGCTTGCGCACCGACACATTGGCGTCGCAGCGGAAGCTGCCCTCCTGCATATTGCCATCGCAAATGCCGATCCAGGTGACGATCTT
>JBILUT010000187.1:0-4139 GCA_044370875.1 Polaromonas sp.
GTCTGGCCGTGCGGTCAATGCGATGACCACGCAGGCCACGGCCAGCCCCAGCATGGCAAAGCTGTTGTGGGTGATCCCGATAAATCCCTGGGCGATAGCCCGACCCCCATGAGCGAACCTGCGTTGCACACGTTGCCATCGGCTTGTCTCGGGGGTCTGCACTTGATCGGTCATGGTGTCCTTTCTGGGCCGGCCGGTCGATGCGCTGGTGGCAACGCGCGGTCGGTTGTTGAGGATCGGTGGCGGGGCGCAAAGGGCGCTGGCTCAGCGATCTGTTTCCATGTCCTAGGGTTCTCCCTAGGTTTCGTGCTGGCGCGCATTCTAGGTGGATTTTGAATATCCCAGTGCCCCTTTCGACTAACTTAGAGTCGGTTTTCGATTTCCGGATCATGAAAAAGGGTTCTTCGTGGGGCATTGAATCGTTTTGCTTCCGGCCTCTTTTTCGGCCTCGATTGCGGTCAAAATACCGCTTTTCCCGCTCCTTCATGCGGCAAACCCAGCTGGTTTGGCCGTTTTTCAGTTTGTCCGACCGGACTTGCTCTCGGCGGTTTGTCCTACCCTTATGGTTCCTTCCGATCCCCCATCTCCATCCTCGGCGCGCGCCAAACCAGTCGATGTGTCTGACCTGGACGCCCTGACCGGAGGTGCCTTGAGCGCGCCCACTTCGGGCGAGCGGGCGGCCCGCATCCGCAACTGGCTGGCCTCAGACCCGTCGACCGAGCAGCTGAGCGAGGTATTCAAGGAGCTGTCGCACCGGGACAAGGGCGCCGCGCGGCCGGTGCGGGAGCGGCTTGACGAGTTGCGCAGACTTCGCAGTCAGGACCTGCTGGTGGCCGAGTGGGCCGAGCGCGCCCGTGGCCTGCTCGATTTGACTCGGCTGAATCTGGCCGATGCGCTCGCGTGGCAGCGTGATGCAGCCAAGGCGGGCGCGCCCTTGTCGCGCGAGCCCTTGGCCAGCTTGCGCCAGCAGCTCAATGAGCGGGTCAAGTCGATCGAGGACACGCAGCACCGCCTCCAGGTGCAGCGCGAGGCTGCCGTTTTGCTGGTACAGCGCATCGAATTACTCTCGACCAAGTCCTGGCGCGATGCGCAGGCGCAGCAGCCGGGTCTGAAGGACGATGTCGCGCAGTGGCAGGATCAGACGGATCTGATGATCGCTGATTCGGCCTGGCCCAGCGTTGATCCGCGTTTTGCGCTGCAGATCGATGCTGCACGCCAGCAGTTGCAGATGGTTTGGCAGGCTTTTGAGGCTGCCCTCGTACAGGCTTTGACGGCAGCCGCCGATCCGGCCGTGGCCTTGCCCGCGGTCCCGGTGTGGGCCGATGAACTGCGGGTCGCGCGTGAGCAGGCGTCTCAGGCCCAGGCTGACAAGCCGGCCCGGCCGAAGGCCGATCCGGTCGTGCTGGCCCGCCAGCGCGCCCAGGCGGCCGCTGCCGTGCAACAGGCCCTAGAGGTACTGGCCCGGGAAGTCGGCGAGGGACACGGCAAGGCCGCGCCCAAGGCTGCGGCGGATTTGCGGCAGATCCTTAAAGAGCATGGCCGACATATCGACGCCGCGCTTGAGGCCCAGGTTCATGCCGCGCTGACCAGCGCTGGCGAACTGGAGGGTTGGCAGCGTTGGCGCGCCGATCAAATTCGTGAAGAACTTCTGACCCAGGCGCAGGCGCTGGTGGTGCAGCCGCTGGGCGGCCGCAAGCAGCAGGAAGCCCTGCGACAGTTGCGTGAGCAATGGAAAACCAGCGACCAGGGCGGTCTGCCCAACCATGCCCTTTGGCGCAAATTTGACGATGCTTGCAACCAGGCCCACAAGGTGGTGGAGGAATGGCTCAAGCAGGTTCGTGAACAGCAAGAGGCCAGCAAGGCGCAGCGACAGGCCCTGATGGACGAGCTGCGTGCCTGGACCGAGGCCCATCAAGGTCAAGAAGACTGGAAGTTGCACCTGCGCAGCCTGCAATCGTTCGAGCAGCGCTGGCGTGAGTCTGGCCATCTCAGCGAAAAGCTGTTCGCGCAGTGGCAGGCCCAATGGAAGCAATTGATCGATGCAGCGCAGGCGCCCTTGCAGGCAGCGCGGCAGCACAGCCTGGGTCTGCGGCGAGCCCTGATCGATGAAGCCCAGCAACTGGCGGCGCAGCAGCCCCTGCGCATTGATGCGGTCCGGGCTTTGCAGCAGCGCTGGCAGCAAGAGTCGCAGCGTGTGCCCCTGGACCGGCGACAAGAGCAGAAACTGTGGGATGCTTTTCGCAAACCCATTGACGAGGCCTTTGCCCGCAAGAGCACCGAGCGGGAAAAGGCCGCACAGGCCCTCGGTGAGTTTGACCGCCGTGTGATGATCGCCTCTGCGGCCCTTGAAAAAGCCAACACGTCGGGTGACGCGCAACAGATTCAGGCCGCGGTGCGCGACCTGGAGGCGGCGCTGCGGGCACCGACCGATCAGCCACCTTCGCCAGTCAAGGCCGACGACAGCGGCGCTCAAGCGGCGGCCTCTGTGGCCGCCGTGGCTCCGGCCCTCGCTGCTGATGCAGCCGCAGAATCGCTCGCTCCGAGTGACACCGAGACACCGGCGCAGCCAGCATCCCCAGCTGCTCCCACGCCCTCTCCAAAACCGGTGGTGGCTGTGCGCGGTGATGACCGGCCCGGAGCGCGCAAGCCCGAGCCGACGCACGGCGCTCGTTCAGACCGCACGGACCGCGGACCACGGCGCGATGGTCAGCGCGATCGTGGCGCCATGCGTGCCCCCCGGGAGGGCTATCCCCCCGGGCCTTTGCATGGCGGTCAGCGGGGTCTGGACCGAAGCCGTCTCGACGATCGCGGGCCGCGTCTGGGCGGAGCCGCCTTTCGTGCCCAGCGCGAAGCGATGGAGCATGCCCAGCAGGCGTTGCGCAAGCTCGCTGCGCAGGCGCACGGCGAGGTACTCACGCAGATCATGAACGCGTGGCAGACCCGCGATGCCGCGCAAGTGCCTTCCGCGCAAGCCTTGGGCAAAGCGCTGTCTGCTTCGGCCCGCCAGCGTTGGACGCAGGCCCTGCAGCTTGCGCCCACGGTTGAGGCCGAATCAGCTGCCACCGCGCTGCTGCGGCTGGAAATCGCTGCGGACCTGCCCACTCCAGCTGATCAGCTTTCGTCCCGTCGCATGTTGCAACTGCAACTCCTGACCCAAAAGCATGCCACTGCGCCAGCGCAGACCTGGGCAGAGGATGTGGCCACACTGTTTTCCTCAGTGCACCAGACGGCCCAGGCCCGGCGACTGCAGAGCGTGTTGAAGGTGTTGCTCAGGCAGTAGGCAGGCGGCGGTGCCGCCGCAGGGCAGCGCCCCCGATCATGAAACGGCTTGTCCCACGCCGAAGAAGTCATCGAAGAGCTGCATCAGGTCGGGCCACTCCAGTGCGAAACGCTGCCGATTGACAAAGTAGGCTTCGCAGGCCACCGCAAAAAATTCGGCCGGGGCTGTCGCGGCATAGCGGTCCAGCCAGGGCGGTGGGCCGCCAAACCGGTCTGCCATCGACAGGGCTTCGGTGAAGCGGTCATAGGCCGCTTGCATGACCCGGGTCCAGCGAAGGGCCAGATCGCGCGATGGCAGCGGTGGACAGCCGTCGGCCACACCATCGCGCATGTCGAGCTTGTGCACGAATTCGTGAATCACCACGTTGTAGCCGGCGGCCATCGAGCCCTCTTGCACATCTTCCCAGCTCAGGGTGACCGGGCCTCCAGGCATGGCCTCGCCGCTGAGCTCTTCGTGGTAGCTGTGCACCACCCCGGCTTCATCTTGCAACTGGCGTGGGGCCAGCATGACCGAGGGGTGCACCACGATGCCCTTGAAATCGTCATACCAGTGCAGCCCCAGACCCAGTACCGGCAGGCAGGCCTGGGCGGCAATCGACAACGCAATCTCGTCGCTGATCTGCAGGCCCTGCGCACCGCTGAACTCTTTGCTGCGCAGAAACTGCGCGCACATCCCACGCAGACGCCAGAGCTGATCGGATGGCCGCTCGGCTAAAAAGGGGTGGCTTTGCAGCGTGGCCTGCCACAGGGTCTCTGGGATCGAATCGGCGCCAGGCTTGCTTGCCCAGCGGCCCCACAGCTGCCGCCACCGAGCGCCTGGATTCATGGTCAGGCCGCTCTCAGTGCAGGTCAATGCGCTG
>JBILUT010000188.1:0-4136 GCA_044370875.1 Polaromonas sp.
GAAATTGGTCAACATTCCGCCGAGCCAGCGCTGGTCCACATAGGGCACGCCGGCACGACGGGCCTCGGTGGCCAGAATCTCGCGGGCCTGCCGCTTGGTACCCACCATCAGGATGGTGCCCCGGTTGGCCGCGAGTTGACGAGCGAACTTGCAAGCCTCCTGGAACAGGGGCAGCGACTTCTCGAGATTGATGATGTGGATGCGATTGCGATGGCCAAAGATAAAGGGGGCCATCTTGGGATTCCAGAAGCGGGTTTGATGTCCGAAATGGACGCCCGCTTCCAGCATTTCGCGCATGCTTATAGACATGAAAACTCCTGAAGGTTAGGTCTAGAATCGATCGAAGACTTTTAAGCCTGAGCTTAAAAGGCACCTTTCAGACGCTCGATTCGCGATTTGTTTTTTTAGCCAAGCCCTGGCGCTCAGCGGCAAAAACTTCGAGAGTATAGCATCAACCCACCAGCAGACCAGGCAGCCCCAAGACCCGCCAACCCTTATGAAACGACCGGTCCGAGACCTGCACCAAATCCGGGAGGAGTTGCGCTCGGGGAAGTCGTCCCTTCAAGAGGAACTCCATCGGGCCCTGCACACCAGCACCCATGCTTGCTGTCGCCATGCCTACGTGCTGGAGCCCGGGCCGAGCCTGGAGCGGGCGATTGCCAGCGGCCAGGGCCAGCGACAGCTCCACCAGCCTCTGGCCGGCCTGCCCATCTCCGTGAAGGACTTGTTCGATGTGGCTGGGCAAGTGACCAGAGCCGGATCGGTGGTGCTCGATGGCAACCCGCCCGCAGCCAGCGACGCTCCGGCTGTCCGCCGCATCCGTGCGGCCGGCGGATTGATAGCCGGACGAACCAACATGACCGAGTTTGCCTTCTCAGGGGTGGGCATCAACCCCCATTACGGCACGCCCGTTAACCCGTCTGACTCTCAGGTGCAGCGAATCCCAGGCGGGTCTTCCTCGGGTGCTGCGGTGTCGGTGGCCACTGGCGCGGCGGTGGCGGCGCTTGGCTCGGACACCGGAGGGTCGCTGCGCATTCCTGCCGCCCTGTGTGGCTTGGTGGGTTTCAAGAGCACGGCGCGTTGGGTCCCTACCGAAGGCACCGTGCCCCTTTCGACCACGCTCGATACCGTGGGAGCCGTCACCCACTCAGTGCGCGATGCGATCGTCCTGCACGAAATCTTGTCCGCACGCCGGGTCCGGCTGGCCGCGCGCAATCTGAGGGGCACGCGTTTGGCAGTGGCCCGAACCTGGATGCTCGACGACATGGAGCCCTGCGTTGCCGCAGCCTTCGAAAATCGCTGAGTCGGCTCAGATCGGCAGGGGCGGTGCTGCAGGAGATTGAGCTGGGCGAAATCGCAGATCTGGCTCGGATCAACGCGGCCGGCGGCTTCTCAGCGGCCCAAAGCCATGCCTGGCACCGGCACCTGCTCGCCCAAAGCAGTGATCGCTATGACCCCCGGGTCGCCAAAAGGATCCTGCGCGGTGCACACATGAGTGCTGCGGACTATGTCGATCTGATGCAGGCGCGACAACACTGGATCGGTCAGGTTGAAGAAAAGCTCAAGGATTTCGACGCGGTGCTCTCACCGACTGTTCCAATCCTGGCGCCGGAAATGGCTCCCCTGGAGCGTGATGAGGACCAATTCTTCAAGGTCAATGCCCTGCTGCTGCGCAACACCTCAGTGGTCAACATGCTCGACGGCTGCGCCATCTCGGTTCCCTGCCACGACCCCGGCCAGCTGCCGATTGGCCTGATGTTCTGGCACGGCGCCCTTCGCGATGATGCGGTTTTGGGTCTGGCCCTGCAGTTTGAGTCCCTGCGACCGATCGCGGTGGGCTGAATCGACCTGCGGCACGATAAGCTCGCCAGGACGATCGACCATGCATCTCATCGGCGCCGACAAAACCTGGCCCCTGCATGGTATCGACAGCAGCAGACAGATCGAGCACCTGGCCGCGGCGGGACTTGCGCCGCACACGCTGATGCAGCGTGCCGGTCTGGCCGTGGCCCGCTTGGCCCGTGCGGTTTCGCCCCACGCGAGGCATATCTGGATCGCCTGCGGTCCCGGAAATAACGGCGGTGACGGCTTCGAGGCGGCCATGCACTTACACCGCCAGGGTCTGAAGGTCAGCCTGACGGCCATCGGTGCTGAGCACGAACCCAAGGATGCTCGAGCCTCACGGCTGAGAGCGCTTGAGGCCGGCGTACAAATCAGTCAAGAGCCCCCCGATCAATGCGATCTGGCTATTGATGCCCTGCTCGGCCTGGGCGCTGCCATTGATCATCAACGCCCCGCCGCAGCGACGCTGCTGGGCTGGCTCTCAAAGATGCACCTGAGCGACCGCCCTGTTTTGGCCGTTGACCTGCCGAGCGGTCTGAATGCGGACACGGGCGCAGGCTTGCCGGGTCGCCGGTCTCGGCAGACGCACACTCTGAGCCTGCTCACCCTCAAACCCGGACTTTTCACCGGACAAGGGCGCGATCAGGCGGGCACGATCTGGTTCGACCCGCTGGGCATTGGGGGCGACCTGGTCCCAGCGGACGCGCAGCTGATCGGCTCTGATGGCCTGCCGTCGATGAACAAAGCGCAGGGGCCGCATGACAGCCACAAGGGCCGCTACGGCGATGTTCTGGTGGTAGGCGGTACCACGACTGGCATCACCATGGTCGGAGCGGCGTTGTTAGCGGCCCGAGCCGCCCTGCGGGCCGGCGCGGGGCGGGTTTACCTCAGTCCGCTCGGATCGAACCCGATGAGTCTGGACCCCACCCAACCGGAGTTGATGTGGCGCCCCGTCCCCGACCGCCACAGCCTCGACCCGGCGTGGACCATCGTTTGCGGCTGTGGCGGCGGCCAGGCCGTTGCTGCCGTATTACCCGTGGTTCTGGACTGTCCGGGCCCACTGGTCCTCGATGCCGATGCCCTCAACGCGATCGCCGTTGAACCCGCATTGCGTCGACAACTGTGCCGGCGTGATCGACCCACCGTGATCACACCGCACCCGCTGGAGGCTGCACGCCTGCTCCAATGCACGGTCGATCAGGTGCAGTCTGATCGGCTGCACGCCGCTCAAACGCTCTCGGTCAAGCTGAACTGCACCGTGGTGCTCAAAGGCTCTGGCACGGTGGTCGCTTCCAAGGATGCGGTACCGGCCATCAACCCGAGCGGCAATCCCCTGCTGGCCACGGCGGGTACCGGAGATGTTCTGGCCGGATTCATCGGTGCGGCTCTTGCCCGCGGACTCTCACCCAATACGGCCGCCCGGCTGAGCGTGCATCACCATGGCGCCCTGGCCGATGCATGGGCGGCATCCCGGCACCGTTCGTCGATGGTGGCCAGCGACCTGCTACGCACCGGCGACTCGCCCGACTGAAATCCTCGTCTTGACGCCTGTGCGGCGCGCCATAGCTCGCGTCACAACGCCTGCTGCTGAGCAACGATCAACCTAACAGCACCAGCGCCAGCTGCAGCACCAGCAGCAAAATGGCCGGCGACAGGTCGACCCCGCCAATCAGAGGAACAAGCTGCCGCAGTGGCGCAAGCAGCGGGGCCATCAGGCGCGACAGGCTGTGATGCAAGGGCGAGGCCGGCTGCACCCACGACAAAATAACCAGCACAATCAGCAGGAGGCTCCAGGTCTGCAAGACCGTGCGCAGGAGAAAGACCAGCCCCAGGGACGGCACGCTGGAGACCCAGCCCCGGTGCCCAGTTGCCGCAGCGGTCAAAAGGTTGAAGGCGCCCGCATAGACCAGGGCCAGGAGCACGGCCGCAATGACGCTGCCCCAATCGAGACGTCCACGAGCCATCGACTGCGGCATCCAACGCCGCAAAGGCTTGACCAGCCAGTCTGTCAGAGCCATCACAAACAGGCCCGGCTGCATGCGCATGTTGACGCGCAGGCCATTCATCCAGGCCCGCAGAAAGGCAGCGCCCACCAAAACTTGGAACAGCAGCTCGATGAGCAGGAGGACCGCCTGCATAAGCCCCTCAGCGACGCGGCCGCTTGCTCGACTTGCGCCCGGCCTTGGCCGAGGCCTTTTTCACCGCTGCCTTGAGCGACTGCAAGGACGGGGCGGGGGGTGTCAACAGAGCGGACTTCTTGCTGCGTCGGTCGGACGATACCGGGGCTTCATCGC
>JBILUT010000189.1:0-4133 GCA_044370875.1 Polaromonas sp.
CCTTGCGCGGGTGTGTCTTGGCGTAGAAGTCCACGGCTGCGGCGGGCCCGTCGTGCAGGCGAAGCAGGAGGTTCGTCAGCGGAGGTGGCTGCTGCTGCAAAACAAGTTCAGCCTCGCTGGCCGACAGCGCCACAAGCGTGGACGCCATCCATTCACCCCCCACATGCTTGCCTTCGAACGCCGCGCACTGCAGCATCAGCGGCGGCTCAACAGGATGCAATACCTGCTCAGCTGCCTTTAGAGCAACATGCCAGGGTTCGCCGATGCCTCCCACTTCGGCGAGCGTCAGCAGGCCGTCGACGCCTTTGACGCACACCTCGAAGGAGCTGTCGATACGCAGCGGCGCTCGGGCAGCCCGGCGCGTCGACTCGTCCAGCAACACCTGGCCGCCCAGCGTATAAGACTCCACGCGTGATGCCAGGTTGACAGTGCTGCCCACGGCTCCGTACTTGGCGCGCTTGGTCGAGCCGATGTTGCCGATGATGACGTCGCCGGTGGCGATGCCGATCCCCATTCCTACGGACGGCAGGCTGTGCGCTTGATTCCAATCGTTGACGACGGTCATGGACTGCTGCATCTCTAGTGCGCAGGCGATGGCTCGATCGGCATGGTCCTGCTGCGGCACCGGCGCGCCGAAAATGACCATGATGGCGTCGCCGATGAATTCGTCGATGGTGCCCTGGTGGCGGTGGATGACATCTGTCATCACGCCCAGGTAGTTGTTCAGCAGCGCGACAACCTGCGCCGGCTGCAGAGACTCGCATACCTGTGTGAACCCGCGCAGGTCAGACATCAATATCGTCAACTCTCGGCTTTCTCCACCGAGGCCGAGACCGGCGGGATCGCCCAGCAGCTGCGCCACGACGTCATCGGAGAGGTAGCGACCGAAGGTGTCGCGCACGAAGCGCTCTTGCCTTTCCAGCTGCACCAATGCAGAATTCTGAATGGCTGCGGACACGAAACCCGAGATCGCCTGCAGCGAATTCACGTCACCGCTATCCAGCGGCGGCGAGAAAGGTTTGACCTCCTTGTTGCGGCCCACCACCAGCACTGCGGCGACCTCGGCACTGCCCATGATGGGCACAGCAATGAGGAAGGGGATCTGCAGCTGCAGCGACAGCGCAGTCTGCGCGTCGTCTCGCACACTGTCGCGATTAAGCAGCACCATGCCCTGGCGGCAGAGGAAGTCCTGCGGCAGCACCAGCCGGCAGGCGCACAGGCTCTCCACCTCGGTGCTGCTGTAACCACTCCAATGCGCCGGCCGCCAGCTGCCGGAAATCTCGGCTGGCAGCAGCAACACCGCACGGTCGGTCTTCAGGGTTGCGCAAGCCTGCTCACAGACCCTGGCATAGATGACATTAACTTGCGCCGTCACGTCCAAGCTGGCGAAGAGCTTGGATAACAACTCAAATGCTAGCTTGCGCTGGCGCAGCTCATAGTGCAAACGTAAGATCTGCGAATCGGCACGCAGCCGATCTCCGGCCATACGGTCTAGTTGAGTGCGCAGAAACTCAAGTTCGCGCTGCAGTTCGGCATACGTAGGAGTAGTACGAGATGTTGTATACTTTTGAGTTATTTGTGACGCTGCGTTCGACTGAGCGTCGTTCATTCGCTCAAGATGCAGAGGACGCCAGTCCAATCTAACGGCATAACTTCGCCACCCACCAGCCCCAACTCAACACCTGTGTAGATGCCCAGAAAGGGCATCCGGTGAGCTAGTACGGCTTGAAGCTGAGCAGCCTCCTCGTCCTCGGTGCCGGCATAGGTGCCGGCACGCCCGGCGCAGTCGATGTAGAGAGCGAATAGCGGCCGCCGGTCCTCCAGTCGTGCCAGTAGTTCTTCGGTGCGCTGGCGCACGTAGTCCATGTCGACGCTGCGCCGCATCAGCTGCACCCGGCTTCCGGGCTGCAGGTCCGGCTCGAACATCACAAGGCCCTGGCGCTTAGTGTCCACGCGTAGGCACAGGCGATTGACGTAGCGATGTTCGTCGAAGCTGTACTCTTCGCCTGTGTTCACACCCAGCGTGACGAAGAAGGAGTAGTCACGCCAAGAAATGTCGGTCTCGCTGCCCAGCAGGTCGGCGATCATGTCTAGTGCCGGCCGATTGTCGATCTCGAGCACGGTGGCGCCGTCGGTCTTTGTAATCGTGTGGTAACGACTAGCGGGGCGACAGCCGTGCATGATGATGGTGTCCATGCGCACGGCGCCGGACAGTACCAGCGCCAGCGCTGTCTGTTCCTCGACACGGTCGTCGACCCACTGGTGCGTGGCTTGGCACAACATGTCACCGACCAGGCCGGCACCTGCTGTGACCGGCAGCACAGGCATGGCCTTGCGCAGGCCGCGCAGCAGCGGCGTGGCCATGTTCAGCTCGAAGCGTCCGGACGAGCGGTTCACCGAGTCGTAGAGCAGAAGCATGCAGGGCGATCCGACAAAGCGCGCCTGTGCCAGCTGGCGGCCCAGGCGCAGGCCAACGTCCTCCTCTCCGTCCGCCAGGCCCCCGGCGGTAAAGAGCTGAACATCAATGTCCTCGCCGATCAGAAGAGCTACGCCAACCTGGTAGCCGTCGTAGGCCAGATGATCGTTGGTTATAATACCAACGGCATAGCCACCCACCAAGCGCGCCTGCGGCCCGACCACTTCGCGCACTGCCGCTCCCAGAACATGAGGATCGTGGCGTGAGGTAGAGAACAACAGCGCCAGACAGGGCTGACCCGTGCCGGCTTCCTGCCACGCGGCATGTGCCGCAGCGAGTCCAGCACTGCGGGAATCGCTGTCTTCACTGAAGCCGACACCGAAACGGCTGGACATCACTGTTCCAGATCCCATGAGGGACAACGGGCGCATAGTTGAAGTGTTATGTTACTAAAAATGCTCATCAATGCCAGCCACCACCGAGAACTGCTTGGATTGGCCAAGTCTTTCTCCACCAGCGTGTGCATATTGAAATTAACACGTAGCATACTTGCCTACCATACTCTGGTCATCCATCGGTCCTCCATTGCGTTCGCGATGATGATCAGGTGGCAAGCCTGTTGCGTATTGTAGCACTAGTAGCCGAGCAGCGGGCTTTTTCAGCGCATTCCCTGCCGAACCTTCATGGCCGGCGGGAGATCTAGATGTCTTAGGTCTTGGCGCTTCCGCCAGTGCGCCACTCGCTTTCGTTACCGTCCAAGGTGTCTGGCGCGTTGCCCGGCACGCAGGTTGAGTTGGTCCTACATTTCTGGACTGGTCCCATCGTTAACCTCTCAGTGGGGGCACCGCCCCTGTAGTGGACAAGTCATCGCCGGGTGTCCCCGGGAACCTCCCCCCGAGGCTCCCACAGATCCGTCCGTGACACTCTGGCGTCATAGGGCTCCTGTTATCCCAACATTACCGCCACCAGTGATACCAATGGCTCCACTTTGGCTAGCACTCGTTGTTCTCTGCACCAATCGCATTCCTCCCACCTCAGTCCGAGCGGCGTTTACGGGTTCTAATCGCTCCCGACGCCTTCAAGGGCTCCTTGGACGCCACGGCGGCGGCCGTAGCCATTGCTGCGGGCTGGCGGCGGCAACGCCCCCTGGACCAGCTCGATCTGTGCCCAATGGCCGATGGCGGTGACGGCTTCGGGCCGGTGCTGGCCCGCTGGCTCGGGGCTGAACCGCGCCTTTGCGACACGGTGGACGCGGCGGGGCGGCCGCGCCGAGCCCGCTGGTGGCTGGCTCCCTCGCAGCCGCTAGGCATCCCCTCAGTGCAGCCGGTGCCAGCGCCCTCGCCGACAGCCTTGTCGCCCGGGGTTCAGCCTTCCGCCCCAGCGGTTCCTGGGGCAACGCCAGAACTGCCGCCGCCCGCCTTCGCGGCCAAGGCGTCGGCGCAAGCTGCCCTCGCGATTGTTGAGAGCGCCGAGGTGATCGGCCTGGCCTTGCTGCCTCCGGCCCTGCGCCATCCTCTGCCGCTGCATGACGTGCCGCCGGATGACGTGCCGCTAGCTGAGCAGCCGCCGGAAGACTTTTCGCCAGTTGACTTTGCCCCGGCTGTCGATGCCCCCGCTGACGTGGCGCCGGATACCGCGAAGCTCAGTGACCCCATAGCCCGTGGTGTTACAGCCCGTGGCGCCCCAGCGGCTGGCGTGGTGCCTCCCAATCGCCGCA
>JBILUT010000190.1:0-4127 GCA_044370875.1 Polaromonas sp.
GCGCTTTGCCCTCGGCGGCAGGTTGCAGGGCAAAGCTGTGCGCGGCCGATCGGCTCCAGTAATCACGCCACACCCCGTCGAGCCGGGCGGTGCTGCCCAGCAGCGCGCCCGCTTCAAGCTGTGGGATCAGCTGCGCCAGGGCTTTCACCTCGGTGTCGCTGACACGCCGCATGATGTGTTCAGCGGTGATCTCGCCAGGGTGATTGAGACCGGCCGCCTGCACCAACTCTTGCAGCGCGTGCAGGGTGCTGTGGTGAAAGTTTTTGACCCGCTGGGCCTTGCTTTCGGGCACCAGGGCGCGCTGGCGCAGGGGGTCTTGTGTGGTCACGCCGGTGGGGCATTCGCCGGTGTGACAGGTCTGCGCCTGGATGCAGCCCAGAGCCATCATGAAGCCGCGCGCCGCGTTGCACCAATCAGCACCCAGAGCCATCAGGCGTGCCATGTCAAAGGCGCTGGTCACTTTGCCGGCCGCACCAAGGCGGATGCGATCGCGCAGGCCGGCGCCGACCAGCGTGTTGTGCACCAACAGCAGACCTTCTTGCACTGGAGTGCCCACATGGTCGGTGAACTCCACCGGCGCTGCGCCAGTGCCGCCTTCAGCGCCATCCACCACAATAAAGTCGGGTGTGATACCGGTCTCTAGCATGGCCTTGACCATGGCGAACCATTCCCAGGCATGCCCGATGCACAGCTTAAAGCCGGTGGGCTTGCCGCCAGAGAGTTCGCGCAGCTGAGCAATAAACTGCATCAGCTCGAGGGGTGTCGAAAACGCGCTGTGCGAGGCGGGGGACACGCAGGTTACCCCCACCGGTACGCCGCGCGCCTCGGCAATTTCGGGTGTCACCTTGGCCCCGGGTAGCACGCCGCCGTGGCCGGGCTTGGCGCCCTGGCTCATCTTGATCTCGATCATCTTGACCTGCGGATCGCGCGCGTTTTCTTCAAAGCGCTCGGCGCTGAAGCTGCCGTCGGGGTTGCGGCAGCCAAAGTAGCCCGAGCCAATTTCCCAGATCAGATCGCCGCCGTGCTGACGGTGGTGTCGAGAGATCGAGCCCTCACCGGTGTCGTGCGCAAAGCCGCCGAGTCTGGCTCCCTGGTTGAGGGCCAGAATGGCATTGGCCGACAGCGAGCCAAAACTCATGGCCGAGATGTTGAACACACTGGCCTGATAGGGCTGGGTACAGGGCGAACGCGAGCTTGAAGGTCGGCCCGGTTCACCGCCAATCCAAACCCGAAAATTCGAATCGTTCAGGCGTGTCGGCTGCATCGAATGGTTGATCCACTCATAGCCTTTGTCGCCCACATCCAGCTGGGTTCCAAAGGGACGGTTGTCAGGCGCGCCCTTGGCCCGCTGATACACCAGCGATCGTTGCGCCCGAGAAAACGGCGCGGCCTCGCGATCGCTTTCAATAAAGTACTGCCTGATTTCTGGCCGGATGAACTCCAGCAAAAAACGCATATGCCCAATGATGGGGTAGTTGCGCGTGATGGCATGGTGCGTCTGCCGCATGTCCAGAACGCCGCGCAGCGTGAGCAGCCCAAACAGCAGGAACAGCCAGCCGCCTTCGCCAAAGAGCAGCAGACTTAGCAGGGAGCCAGCTGCAAGGGTGGCGCAGATGGCCAGGGTCCAGTAGCGGATGGGCAGCTCGGCTTCAATCTTTTGCAGCATGGGCAGACCTTTCCTAGGGGCTGAAACATTCTGTATCACAAAAAGCTTCGTGACCACGGTGAGAACCCCCCCTCGCGTGGCACCTAAGCGCCTTGCGCCTGCTCGGCCGATGCCTCTTTCTGGTGGACTGCCCCGTGGCCGTGGCGCCAGGCGTGCTGCCTCAGCCGTGGGGCTTTGCCTTGACGAAGGCGCCGCCCTGATGCAGCACCGCCGGGTCTTGCAGGTCCAAGATGGGTTGGCGCGCTTCCACTTGCTTGCGGTAGGGGTCCGACGAGTCGCTGGGGCGAAAGCCGATGTGACGGGCCAGGCGGTTGTCGTACCAGCTGCTGCTGTTGTCAGAGGTGCCGTAGATGATGGTGTGACCAACCACCGGCGCGGAGAGGCCCGCCACAATCAGCCGCTCAAGGTCGTCATAGCTCAACCAGGTTGAGAGCATGCGGCGGTCCTTGGGCTCCGGATAGGACGAGCCGATGCGCATGCTGACGGTCTCTATGCCCCAGCGGTCCCAGTACATCTGGGCCACATCTTCTCCGAAGGCCTTGGACAAACCATAAAAGCCGTCGGGTCGCGGTGGCGAGAGGGCATCCACCACCTGATCCTGACGATAAAAGCCCATCACGTGGTTGGAGCTGGCAAAGATCACGCGCCGTGTGCCCGCCTGGCGCGCAGCTTCATACAGATTGACCATGCCCATGATGTTGGCCGCCAGAATCGGCGCCCAGGGTTGTTCGGTGGATACGCCGCCCATGTGCACGATGGCTTGCACGCCGTCAACCAGTTGCATGACTGCGCCAGCGTCTTCCAGGGCGCAGGGCATGATTTCTTCGCCGTCGGCGGCTTGTGCCGGATCGAGCGGCGCCACGTCACTCAGTCGCAGCGTGTCACAGTAGCGCTTGAGCCTAGGCCGCAGTTGCCGACCCAGGCCACCGGCTGCGCCGGTCAGCAGCAAGCGGGGAAGCCGCAGGGATGAGACAGGTGCATCTAGCATGGTGCGCTCCGGTTTTCAGGCCGTCTTAAAGCGTGCAGCCAAGGCGGTGGCGCTGTCGCGCAGCAGGTTTTGGTCGGCGCCTACAGCTACAAACAAGCCACCGATCTCAATGAAGTGCCGGGCCAAGGCCTCGTCGCCGATCAGGATGCCGGGGGCCTTGCCGCAGGCGCGAATGCGGCGGAAGGCATCGTCCACTGCGGCGACCACCTCGGGGTGTTTGGGATTGCCCAGATGGCCCATGTCGGCCGACAGATCGCCCGGTCCGATAAACACCCCGTCCACGCCATCGACGCTGGCGATTTCTTCGAGGTGCTTAAGGCCTTCAACGGTTTCGATTTGCAGCAGCAGACAGATTTCGTCGGCGTAGCGTTTGGCGTAGTCCTTGATGCGCCCATAGCCGCTGGCTCGCGGCGCACCGGCATATCCACGTACGCCATGGGGCGGGTAGCGGGTATAGGCCACCGCGTTGCGCGCTTCCTGGGCATTCTGGATGTAGGGCACCACCAGGGTCTGGGCGCCGATATCGAGCAGGCGCTTGAAGGTGACCATGTCGTTCCAGGGCGGTCGAACGACGGGCATGGTGGAACTGCCCTTGAGCGCTTGCAACTGGCTCAGCACATGCGGCAGCTCGTTGGGCGAGTGTTCCATGTCCAACACGATCCAGTCCAGGCCGCAGTGCCCCAGGATCTCAGTGCTGATCGGGCTGCACAGGTGCGACCACAGGCCGATCTGTGGCCGGCCTTCGCGCAGGGCCCGTTTGAAATGATTGATGGGCAGGTCCATGCTTTCTCCTCGGTAGGTCAGGCGCCTTCGATCAGGATCGCCCGGAAGTCATTGATATTGGTCAGCGTCGGGCCGGTCACCACTGCGTCACCCAGTGCGCTGAAGAAACCGTGGCCGTCGTTGTTGTCCAGGTGGGCGGTGGCGCTGAGTTTGAGCTCGCGCGCACGCTGCAGGCTCTCGGGCGTGGTGATGGCGCCGGCAATTTCTTCCAGGCCATCCACACCATCGGTATCGCCTGCCAAGGCCCAGATGCGGCGCTCGCCTTTGAGCGCTAGCGTCAGGGCTAGCAAAAATTCGACATTGCGCCCGCCTCGGCCCTGGCCCCGAACGGTGACCGTGGTCTCGCCACCGGAGAGAAGTACGCAGGGTGCGCTCAGGGGCTGGCCGTGGTTGACCACCTGCAAGGCGATGCCTGCCATGACGCGTCCAACCTCGCGGGCTTCGCCTTCGATGCTGTCGCCCAGAATGCAGGCTGTATAGCCGGCTTCTTCAGCCAGGCGAGCGGCCGCTTGCAGACCGATTTGTGGTGAGCTGATCAGCCGGGCTTGGCAATTTGCCAATTGCGGGTCGCCGGGTTTGATGGTCTCGCCCGCACCGCTTTGCAGCAGCTCGCGTGCTGCATCGGGCACCCTGATCCGGTAGCGATCCAGAATGGCCAGGGCATCAGCGCAGGTGGTGGGATCGGCCACG
>JBILUT010000005.1:0-14463 GCA_044370875.1 Polaromonas sp.
GGCCAATGTCGACTCGCTGATCGTGGTCCTCAACGAGAAGCTGCTCGAAGTGCTGGGCGAAGACATTTCGCAGGACGAGGCGTTTGCCCATGCCAACGATGTGCTCAAGAATGCCGTTGGCGGCATCGCCGAGATCATCAATGTGAGGGCGCTGGTCAATGTCGACTTTGAGGACGTGCGCACCGTCATGGGTGAGCCCGGCAAGGCCATGATGGGAACGGCCTGCGCCGCTGGTCCGGACCGTGCCCGCATCGCTGCCGAGCAGGCCATCGCCTGCCCGCTCCTCGATGGGGTTGACATGAACGGGGCGCGCGGTGTGTTGGTGCTGATCAGCGCGGCCAAGGGTTCGCTCAAGCTCAACGAGACGAAACTGGCCATGAAGACGGTCAGCGCCTTTGCGGCCCAAGATGCCCATGTGATCTATGGCACGGCCTACGACGAGTCGTTGGTCGATGAGATTCGCGTGACGGTGGTGGCCACCGGGCTCAACCGTCAGGGTGTGCGCCGCGCCGCACCACCTCTGCAGGTGATTCAGCGCACCGGTACCGATAACTTGCCGGTGCAACAGGTGCAGGCAGCAGATGGTGCCGTCGGGGCATCCTACGAGGTACC
The DNA here is from genome assembly GCA_044370875.1 of Polaromonas sp. Lineage (GTDB taxonomy): Bacteria > Pseudomonadota > Gammaproteobacteria > Burkholderiales > Burkholderiaceae_C > Polaromonas. The sequence continues at coordinate 613 of JBILUT010000005.1, forward strand.
CAGCGTCTGGCGCAACAACCGCAACCAGGCGGCAGCCAAGGTGGACGCGCTGGCTGCGGGCGGCATGGACGACTTCGAGATTCCGGCCTTCTTGCGTCGTCAGGCCGACTAAGCCGCCGGCTGCGGGCCTGAGGGTCCGTGGCCAGCGCTGTAATTTTCGGGCTCTGCTCTGTGGGCATGGGTGCATTTGTGCCCGCCCGCAGTTTGCAGCGCCTAAAATCTGACCATGCTTGCTCAGCGAACGCTCCGATCACTCACCAAAGCCGTCGGTGTGGGCCTGCACAGCGGGCAGCGGGTCGAGTTGACGCTCAGGCCAGCACCGCCCGACACGGGCATCGTTTTTCGGCGCGTTGATCTGCCGGTGCCGGTGGATATCCCGATCTCCGCCACCGCCGTCACCGACACCCGCTTGGCCTCGACCATTTCTGTGGGGCAGGCCCGCGTCTTTACCGTTGAACACCTGATGTCGGCCTGCGCGGGTCTCGGCTTGGACAATCTGTTCATCGACATCACGGCCGAAGAGGTGCCCATCCTCGATGGCTCGGCGGCGTCCTTTGTGTTTCTGCTGCAGTCGGCCGGCATCGTTTTGCAGGACGCCCCCAAGCGTTTCGTGCGCATTCTTGAGCCGGTTGAGGTGCGTGAGGGACAGGGACCAACGCTCAAGTGGGCGCAATTGCTGCCCTACGAGGGTTACAAGCTCAGCTTTGAAATCGACTTTGATCATCCTGCCGTCGATTCAACGGGGCAGCGCGTCGAGTTTGACATGGGGAGCGGCTCTTACGTTCGCGATATCGCCAGGGCGCGGACATTTGGTTTTACCAAGGATGTCGAGATGATGCGGGCCAATGGTTTGGCCCTGGGCGGCGGTTTGGACAATGCCATCGTGATGGATGATTACAAGGTGCTCAATGCTGAGGGCCTGCGCTACAACGATGAATTCGTCAAGCACAAGATTCTTGACGCGATGGGCGATCTGCACCTGCTGGGCAAACCTCTCCTGGGTGCCTACAGCGCCTTCCGATCGGGCCATGCTCTGAACAACCGATTGCTGCGGCAGTTGCTGACTCAGCAGGGAGCCTACGAGGTGGTGAGCTTTGAGGATGAGCGGCAGGCCCCGCGCGGCATGGCCCGCTTGGCCCCTGCCTGGTGAGGGCAGGACGCCATGCTGCTTTTCCGCTGGCTGTTCTTCATGCTCCTGTTGGCCGCAGGAGTGTCGTTTGCGATGTTCATCGCCACCGGGCAGCCTCGTTACAAGCGTTGGGGGCTGCTTATCTTCAAGTGGACCTTGCTGGCGGCCCTGGGCTTTTTTGTCGTGCTCATTCTTGAACGGGTGCTCTGACGTTTCTGACAGCACCCGAGCGCAGCGAGTCTGCCGCGATGGCCCGCAAGCCCTGGACCCGATGCCCGGGCTCGCCGGTGCCCGGCTGAGCCCGATGAGCTGATCAAAATTTTCCGGGGCGTCCAACGGACCCGGTCAGCCAGGCGCTCGCCGTTTAGCGGGCTCTGCCGTCGCGGTAGCGAGCGCTTGGCTGGCGGCTAGAAGTCTCGCTCGCGCCGATCTCGCCGGCTGAACGGCCAGCGCCAGATCGTGCCAGTGCGCCCAGGGTGGCGCCCACTTGGGCATGCGTGATGGCAAGGGCCAGCGCGTCGGCTGCATCTGGCCCGGGCAGACCGGGCAATTTAAGCAAACGCATGACCATCTGCTGCACCTCGGCCTTACCAGCACGCCCATGCCCTGCGACCGCCTTTTTCAGCTGCAAGGCCGTGTATTCATGTACCGGCAGATCGCGGCTGACCAGGGCGGTCAGGCAGGCGCCTCGGGCTTGCCCCAGCAACAGACTGGCTTGAGGGTTGTTGTTGATAAAGACGATTTCCACACACGCGGCAGTCGGTGCGTAACGCTCGGTGACGGCGCGAACTCCGTCGAACAGCACTTTCAGGCGCGAAGGCAGGCTGCTCTCGGAGGGGGTCCGGATGGTGCCGCTGGCCACATAGTGCAGCTGCGATCCCTGGACATCGATCACACCAAAGCCGCTGATCCGCAGTCCCGGATCGATCCCAAGAATTCGCATCAGGCCGGGCTTCATGGCAGATCTACCGCGGGTATACGGGCCGTGATGGTCATGGCACGCGCCGCCAAGTATTGCGATTGCGACCGTTTTTCGAAGTACCTGGGCCTGGGCAGCATCACCGCCAGACGAGCCGCTTCGTAGGCACTCAGACGCGCAGCGGGTTTGCGGTAATAGTGCTGCGCGGCCGCCTGCGCGCCAAACACGCCCTCACCCCATTCGACGGTGTTGAGGTAAATCTCGAGGATGCGCTGCTTGCTCAGCATGGTTTCGAGCATCAGTGTCAGGGCCAGCTCCTGGGCCTTGCGCGCCAGGGTACGTTCACCCGACAGGAACAGGTTCTTGGCCAGTTGCTGGGTGATGGTGGAGCCCCCGACGATCTTGGGTTCGGGGGGCGGGGTGGGACGGCTTGCAGTGGGGGCGCCGCCGCGCTGGCCGGCCCGGCGCCGGGCCTGTTCGGCTTTGCGGGCCGCTTCCTGTTCGGCCTTTTGATTTTTTTCCCAAGCTTTCTCCAGAGCCTCCAGGTCGACGCCGTCGTGCTCGGTAAAGCCCGCATCTTCCGAGGCGATCACGGCCCGCTTGAGGCTGTCAGAAATTTGTGCGTAGGGCACCCATTCCTGCCGCCACAGCAGCTGCCCGGTGCTGCGCACCAGCCGGTAGGCCTCGGCACGCTGGAAGCTGGTGGACTCAGGATTGACCCAGCGCATCAAGAGGATGCGACCGGCAAAGTACAGCTGCAGGACCAGCAGGGCCAGCAGCACCAGCATGAAAAGTCGCAGGACGATCTTCATGCGCTCAGTGGCCTCAGCCCGTCTGGCGAAGCTGCGCCAGCACCTCAGCGGTGGGTGGCCGCACGCCACGCCAGATTGAAAATGATTCGGCCGCCTGCTCCACCAGCATGCCCAGACCGTCCCGGGTGCCGGCGCCGGAGGCGGTTGCCCACTGCAGAAAGGTCTCGGCCGCCGGACCGTACATCATGTCGTAGACCAGCGCCCCCGGCCGCAGGGCCTGCTTGGTGATCGGGATGGCGGCACCAGCCAGACTGCCGGCGGTGGCATTGATCACCACATCGAAGGCAGGCAGCTTGTCGTTGAGGGGCAAGGCCAACAGTTCGGTATCTGCCAGTGCCCGGCTCAGACTGGGGTGGCTGCGGTGACGGCCGACCAGATCTTCAGCCCGTGATAGCGTTCGATTGCTCACGACCAATTGGGCCGGCCCAGCCATCAGCAGTGGACCCAGTGCGCCAGCGGCTGCCCCGCCAGCGCCCAAAAGCAGCACCCGGCTGCCAAGCAGGCGTCTGCCCGCGTTGACTTCGATGTCGCGAACCAGCCCCACCCCGTCGGTGTTGTCGGCATGAATCTGTCCGTCGCGAAAGCTCAGGGTATTGGCCGCGCCGGCCAGGGTCACGCGGTCGCTGCGCATCTGGGCCAATTCGAAGGCCTCAAGTTTGAAGGGCACCGTGATGTTGCAGCCCTTAACGCCCTCGGCCATCAGCGCACGCACCCGCGTTGGAAACTCGCCGAGATCAACCAGCAGGCGTTCATAACGGAGCACCTGTCCGGTCAGCGCGGCAAAGCGCGCATGAATCTGCGGCGATTTGCTGTGCGCGATCGGGTTGCCGATGACGAAATAAGCATCCATGGTCGGCGGGCTACGTGCGCGATTGTGGATGGGCCGCGACGGTCGATCCCAGCGGCGAGCGGGCATCTGATCCGTCGGCACCTGGGGCCTGGGCGTCTTCCAGATCGACCGCGATGGCGATCGGCCCGGCCGCCAGCTCCGATTCGCCACCCTCAAGATCTTCTTCATCGAGCGGCGCGCTGTCGGGCAGGTCCAGACGCTCGATCAGTGCGCCACGGACCGTCAGCGTGATCTCATCGATGGCCCCGAGACGCACCCGAATGTGGGCTCCTCGAGCCAGACCGAGGGCACCGGTCACCGGAAAGACCAGCGGCAGATCATCGGCCCGCACCAGATCGTCCTTCAGGACGGTGGCGGTCAGCTGCTCGATTCGCTGCTGCACCAGGTAGCGCAGGGTCCAGTAACGCTCGATACTGGCCTGGTAACTGTTGTAGGCGGTGTAGGCCGCATCAAAGCCCGAGATGATGGAAAACAGCTCGGCATCTTTGGGCTTGAAGGGGGCGACCAGGGCGGCGGTGGCGCCGTGCCGGGCGCAGGCCACGATCTGCCACTGGTTGACCAGATCGACATAGCGGCGCAGGGGTGAAGTACTCCAGGCGTAGGCCGGTACGCCCAGTCCGGCGTGGGGCAGGGCTTTGGTGCTCATGCGTACCTTCACCCCCGGGGCCATGCTGGCCTGGCTGCGGTAGATGGCCGGCACGCCCAGTTCGGCCAGCCACAAGCCCCAGGTGCGGTTGGCCTGGATCATCATTTCAGCCACGATCAAATCCAGCGGAGCGCCGCGCTGGCGCACGCTGATTTGCACCCTTTCTTGCCCGCTGGGCTGCACTGCATCGGGGTTGTCGAGCCTGAAGGTGTAGTCAGGGCGGCTGAACTGTTCGGGTTTGCCCCGCACTTGTTCGCGCGCTGCCTTGAGCTTGCGCGCCAGCTTGTGCAGGAAGCGCATCTCGGCGCTCCAGGCGGGTTCGTCGGGCGCGGGCGCGGTCTCGAAAAATGACTCTGTAAAAACAGCGTCGAGGTGGTCATGCCTCAGGTTCTCGGCAATGGGCACCTGTTCGATGAGGGTTCTGCTGTCCTGGACTTCCAGCGTCTGCTCGTTCAGCGTGAGGTAGAGCGAGACGGCCGGACAGTCGCGCCCGGCTTGCAGGGTGTAGCGCTCGACCACCGCATCGGGCAGCATGGTCAGCTTGTGGCCGGGCATGTAAACCGTTGAAAGCCGCGCTCGCCCAATTTGGTCGATCGCATCACCGGGCTTGAGGCCCAGGCCGGGCGCGGCAATGTGTATGCCCAGCGTGACCGTGCCCGACCCCAGTCCGCGAACCGACAAGGCGTCGTCGATTTCCGTCGTGCTCGAATCATCGATCGAAAAGGCCCGCACATCGGCCCGGGGCAGGGGCCCCTGTGCTGCTGGCGCCTGCACCGAAGGGAACTGCGTGCCTTTGGGGAAATGCTCGAACAGGAAACGCTGCCAGTGAAACTGATACGCCGAGCCTATCGCGCCGGCCTGCTGCAGCAAATCGAGAGGGGCCTTTCGGCTTTGCTGCGCGGCTTGCACCACCGCCTTGTACTCGGCGCTGTTTTTGTCCGGCTTGAACAGAATGCGGTAGAGCTGCGCCTGGATGGTTTCGGGGCAACGGCCCTGCACCAATTCTTCAGCCCAGGCCTGGATCTGGGCGGCGATCTGTTTGCGCTTTTCGATAGCGGCCAGGGCCTGCTGCAGGATCTCAGCCGGCGCTTTCTTGAAGCGGCCCTTGCCGGCCCGGCGGAAGTAATGCGGCGCCTCGTAAAGCGCCATCAGCGCGCCAGCCTGCTGTGCGGGTGAGGGCGCCTGCCCAGGGTCGAAATAGTCCCGCGCCAGATCGGTGAAGCTAAATTCATCGTCGCTGGCAAATTCCCAGGCCAGGTTCAGGTCAATCTGCCCGGCCAGTTGCGTGCCAGCCTTCATCAGCTCGGACGGCGCGGGTTGGTCAAACTGGATCAGCGCATGCGCGGCCTTGACCTTGACCCGCTTGCCGGAGTCGAGTTCAACCTGCAGCGAAGCCTCGGCCTGCGCCAGGATGCGACCGGCCAAAAACTTGCCTGCTTCTTCAAACAATACGTACAAATGAGCACCTTCTCGGAGAGGCGCTAGTGTAGTGGTGGGGGGTCGAACCCCAGGAATTGCAGGATGGCCGGCAGATGCTTCTCAAAGTCGCTCAGGGCATGGTCGCTGCCTTCGACGATGCGCAGGCGGCAGCCGACGTAGCGCGCCTGCATCTCGTGCCAGTCGAGCACCTCGTCACCGGTGGCAATGACCGCCATCAGATGGTCGGGTCTGCTCAGGGGGCCTACCTCCAGGGCGCGCAATTCGTCCACGAAGTGCGGCTCAAAGTAGAAGCGCTCGGCGCTGTTGTGCCAGGCAGTTTGCTCGCCGATGTGACGGGCCAGGTCGCGCGCTGGATGGACTGCGGGATTGATCAGCACCGCCTTGCAGCTGCGCAGCTGGGCCAGCCAGGTGGCGTAGAACCCACCGAGTGATGAACCCACGACCGCCATGGTGTCCCGGGGCCAGTCTCGGGTGCGGGCTTCGATGAGCTGCGCCGCTGCCCTGGGTGAGGGGGGCAGTTGCGGACACCACCTGTGCACTTGGGGAAAGTGCCGTTCCAGCAAGCTGACCAGCAGCTGTGCCTTGGTCGACTGTGGCGACGAGCGAAATCCATGCAGGTACAGCAGGTGGGTGGGCATGGTCATGCCGCAAGCTTAACGCGATGGCCCAGGCCCGCTCGGCGCAGGGCGCGGGCGATAATCAGGGGATGGCCGCAGTCCTTGAAAAACCCAATGTGTGGCATCGTCTGTCGCCGCTCTGGAAGGGGTTGGATCTGCCCCTGTTGCTGGCCGCCGGCGTGTTGGCAGTCGCCGGCATGGTCATCATGTACTCATCGGGCTATGACCACGGCACGCGATTTGTCGACCATGGGCGCAATATGGCCCTCGCGGGTCTGATCATGTTGGTGGTGGCCCAGGTGCCGCCGCAGCGTCTGATGAGCCTGGCTGTGCCACTTTACGCTTTGGGGTTGGCGCTCTTGGTGGCGGTGGCCTTGTTTGGCATCACCAAGAAAGGTGCGACCCGATGGATCAACCTGGGCGTGGTGATACAGCCCAGCGAAATTCTCAAGATCGCCATGCCCTTGATGCTGGCCTGGTGGTTCCATCGGCGCGAAGGGCAGTTGCGGCCGCTCGACTTTGTCGTGGCCATGCTGATCTTGGCCGTTCCGGTGGGCCTGATCATGAAACAACCCGATCTGGGCACTGCGCTGCTGGTGTTGGCGGCCGGTCTGTCGGTGATCTTCTTTGCTGGGTTGAACTGGAAGGTTGTGCTGGTGCCCCTGGTGCTGGGCCTGGTGGGTATGGTGTTGCTGGTGGTGATGGAGCCGCAGTGGTGTGCCGCCGGCGTGGACTGGCCGTTGCTGCATGGCTATCAGCAGCAGCGAGTGTGTACCCTGCTCGATCCCACACGCGACCCCTTGGGCAAGGGCTTTCACATCATTCAAGGCCTGATCGCCATCGGCTCGGGCGGTTTTTGGGGCAAAGGCTTCATGGCGGGTACTCAAACCCATCTTGAGTTCATCCCTGAGCGCACCACCGACTTCATCTTTGCCGCCTATGCTGAGGAATTTGGGCTCCTGGGCACCCTCGGCCTGATCGTGGCCTTTGGGTTTCTGATCTTGCGCGGGCTGGCCGTGGCGCTTGATGCCTCGACCCTGTTTGCCCGACTTCTGGCCGGTGCCATCACCATGATCTTTTTCACCTATGCCTTCGTCAACATGGGCATGGTCAGCGGCATCTTGCCGGTGGTGGGCGTGCCGCTGCCCTTTATCAGCTACGGCGGTACGGCCATGGTGACGCTGGGTCTGGCGCTGGGCATGCTTTTGTCCATCGCCCGGGCCAAGCGGCTGGTACAGACCTGATCAGTCCGGGTCTTCCTACAATGGCCGGATGACCCACTTGAACTCTTCCGCAGCGGCCCTGGGCCGATCGTCCTCACCCAGCGGCCCGGCCCCCCGCTCGGCCAGTACGCAGGAGCGGCTCACGATTGCCCGCGGGCTTTTGCTCGAGCCCTTTGGCTTGAGCGATGCCAAGCTCGCCCGCGCCCTCTCTGAGATTCGCAGCCGCGGTGCCGACGATGCCGACCTGTATTTCCAATACACCCGCAGCGAAGGGTGGAGTCTGGAAGACGGCATTGTCAAGACCGGCTCCTTCAGCATTGATCAAGGCTTTGGCGTACGCGCTGTCAGCGGCGAGAAAACCGCGTTTGCCTATTCCGACGACATTTCAGAGGCCAGTCTGCTTGATGCTGCCCGCACGGTGCGCAGCATTGCTGCTGCTGGATCGCACGCGCGTGTTCGCGCCGGCATCCCACGCACCAAGATTGCGGCAGGGCGCTCGCTATATCCGCAGGTCGATCCGATCACCACGCTGGACAGCGCAGCTAAAGTGGCGCTGCTGGAGAAGGTGGAGCAGCTCGCCAAGGCCCGCGATCCGCGCGTCGTGCAAGTCATGGCCGGCCTGGCGATGGAGCACGATGTGGTCATGGTGGCCCGTGCCGATGGCACGCTGGCCGCTGATGTACGACCGCTGGTGCGCCTGAGCCTGACGGTCATTGCCGAGCAGCAGGGCCGTCGCGAGATGGGCTCGTCCGGCGGGGGCGGGCGCTTTGGATTGGCGTACTTTGACGACGACCTGGTGCGCGACTACGTCGATGAGGCGGTTGAGTCGGCGCTGAGCAATCTTCAAGCCCGACCGGCGCCGGCCGGTGAGATGACCGTGGTTCTGGGACCGGGCTGGCCTGGCATCCTGTTGCACGAGGCGGTGGGTCACGGGCTCGAGGGGGACTTCAATCGCAAAGGCTCTAGCGCCTTCGCTGGGCGCATCGGCCAGCGGGTGGCGGCCAAGGGAGTCACTGTGCTCGACGATGGGACTCTGGCCGATCGGCGCGGCTCGCTCAACATCGATGACGAGGGCCAGGCCAGCCAACGCAATGTGCTCATTGAGGACGGCATCCTGCGCGGCTACATCCAAGATGCCCTCAATGCCCGCCTGATGAAGGTGCGCCCCACCGGAAATGGCCGCCGGGAAAGCTATGCCCACTTGCCGATGCCGCGCATGACCAATACGTATATGTTGGCCGGCGACAAAGATCCGAAGGAGATCGTGGCCTCGATCAAGAAGGGCTTGTACGCCACCAATTTTGGTGGCGGTCAGGTCGACATTACCTCGGGCAAATTCGTGTTCTCGGCCAGTCAAGCCTATTGGGTGGAAAACGGCAAGATTCAGTATCCGGTCAAAGGTGCCACCATCGTCGGTAACGGCCCCGATGCCTTGACCCGGGTGCGCATGATTGGTCGCGACCTCAAGCTCGACTCGGGCGTTGGAACTTGCGGCAAAGAGGGTCAGAGCGTGCCCGTCGGAGTCGGGCAACCGACCCTGCGCATCGACGGCCTGACGGTGGGCGGTACGGCCTGAGCGGGCCTGGGTCGGGTTTCACACGAGCTGGGTTGGACGACCAGAGAGCCTGTGCTACAGTTCGGGCCATGTTCTCGCGCTCGTTTTACTTTGCCTACTTTTGGATCTCTGACGCCACCGGCGGTCGAGAGGCTCAGGCTTAAACAAACAAGCGCAGCAGACCCTCCCACCAACCGCCGGCAACCCCGGCGGTTTTTTGTTTTTGATTCCGTTCCAAGGAGCCCGTCATGACCGTCAGCACCCAAAACGCCAGCGAGCCCTGGTATGCGCGTCCCATCGACAAGACCAGCCAAACCGATGACGAGCGTATCAAGGACATCACCGTGCTGCCCCCGCCCGAGCATCTGATCCGATTTTTCCCCATTCGCGGCACACCGGCGGAGGGTCTGATCACCCGGACCCGGGAGTCGATCGCCAACATCATGGCCGGCCGCGACCCGCGCTTGCTGGTCATCATTGGGCCGTGTTCCATCCACGATCCGGTTGCGGCGCTGGACTACGCGCGGCGGCTGGTCGAGCAACGCCACCGCTATGCCAGTACTCTGGAAATTGTGATGCGAGTGTATTTTGAGAAGCCGCGCACCACGGTTGGCTGGAAGGGCCTGATCAATGATCCATACCTTGATGAAAGCTACCGCATCGACGAGGGTCTGCGTATGGCCCGGCAACTGCTGATCGATATCAACCGGCTGGGCTTGCCAGCTGGTAGCGAATTTCTCGATGTCATCTCGCCGCAATACATCGGCGATCTGATCGCCTGGGGCGCCATTGGGGCACGCACCACCGAAAGTCAGGTTCACCGTGAACTGGCCTCGGGCATCTCGGCGCCCATCGGCTTTAAGAACGGCACCGACGGCAACATCCGCATAGCCACCGACGCGATCCAGGCCGCTGCGCGTGGACATCATTTCCTGTCGGTGCACAAGAACGGCCAGGTGGCCATCGTGCAGACCCAGGGCAACCGGGACTGCCATGTCATCCTGCGCGGCGGCAAGACGCCCAATTACGACGCAGCCAGTGTGCAGGCTGCTTGTGAAGACTTGTCCAAGGCGGGACTGCCGCCGAGTCTGATGGTCGATTGCAGCCATGCCAACAGCAGCAAGCAGCACCATCGGCAGATGGATGTGGCACGGGATGTGGCCCAGCAGATCGGGGCGGGGTCGCGCCAGATTTTTGGCGTCATGGTGGAGAGTCATCTCCACGAGGGTGCCCAGAAGTTCACCCCGGGCAAGGACACGGTTTCAGCCCTGGCCTATGGTCAGAGCATCACCGATGCCTGCCTGGGCTGGGACGATTCAACGCAACTTCTGGACGTGCTGTCGCGGGCGGTTGAGCAGCGCCGCGCTCGCGCTTAGCCATGCAGGGCCTTGAGCAGGCGATCGTGGATGCCGCCGAAGCCGCCATTGCTCATGCACAAGATGTGATCGCCGCGCTGTGCTGCGTCGGTCACCCGACTGACCAGGCTGTCGATGTCTGCGAGCACCTGGGCCCGCTGGCCCATCGGCTCCAGCGCTTGGGCCGCATCCCAGTCTAAACCTGCGCTGTGGCAAAAGGCCAGATCGGCCTGCTCCAGGCTCCAGGGCAGTTGCGCCTTCATCGCGCCCAGCTTCATGGTGTTGCTGCGTGGCTCGAACACCGCCAGGATGCGCGCCGTGCCCACCTGCCGGCGCAGACCATCGAGGGTGGTGCGAATGGCCGTGGGATGGTGGGCAAAGTCGTCGTACACCGTGATACCCTGCACGCGACCACGCACTTCCATGCGGCGCCGTACATTGCGGAAATCGGCCAGAGCCTGCGCCGCTTGTGCCACGGTCACCCCCAGATGCTCGGCCGCGCCCATGGCGGCCAGCGCGTTCATTTGGTTGTGGACCCCGCCCAGGCCCCAGCGGACCCGCCCCAGTACCTGCTCGCCGCGTGATACTTCGAAGTCAGACGGTTCGCCGCGTGCGCTCAGTGCGCTGCCGGGCGGGCCGAAGCGCCAGACTTCGCTCCAACAGCCCATCGCCAACACCCGCTCCAGACTCTCTTCCGTCCCGTTCACCACCAATCGGCCTGAGCCTGGCACCGTTCGGACCAGGTGGTGAAACTGGCGCTCGATGGCGGCCAGATCAGGAAAGATGTCCGCATGGTCGAATTCCAGATTGTTCAGAATGGCTGTACGCGGGCGGTAGTGGACGAACTTGCTGCGCTTGTCGAAGAAGGCGGTGTCGTATTCATCGGCCTCGATCACGAAGGCCTTGCCTTGGCCCAATCGTGCCGAGATGCCGAAGTTTTGCGGCACGCCCCCGACCAGGAAGCCGGGCGCCAGCCCGGCCTGATCAAGAATCCAGGCCAGCATGGAGGTGGTGGTGGTTTTACCGTGGGTGCCGGCCACCGCCACCACATGTCGGCCTTGCAAGACATGCTCGGCCAGCCACTGCGGGCCGCTGGTGTAGGGTAAGCCCCGTTCAAGAATGGCCTCCATCAGCGGGAATCTGGGGGCGCCGTTCTGCAGCCGTGCCCGCGAGACCACGTTGCCGATCACGAACATGTCAGGCCGGAAGTCAGCCGCCTCCAGCGGTTCGGCGCCATAGCCCTCGGCCAGCTCAATGCCCAGGGCCCTCAATTGTTCGCTCATCGGGGGGTAGACGGCGGCATCGCATCCGGTGACCCGATGACCGGCTTCGCGCGCCAGGGCCGCCAGGCCTCCCATGAAGGTGCCACAGATGCCCAGAATATGAATGTGCATCGGCAAATTGTAGGAGCCGCCACGGGCTTGGCCTTGTGCGCTGAAGGCTGCTTTGATGGGGGCACAATGCGGCCATGAACGCGCTGCATGTCGGCTCAGACAGTGACTCTGATCGCATCGCCCAGGCTGCTGCTGCTTTGGTGGTGGATGAGGGCCTGGAATTTGGTGCTGCCAAGCGCCGTGCGCTCAAGGTGCTGGGTTTGGGCTCGCGCACCGAGTTGCCCAACAACCACCAGGTCGAAGAAGCGGTGCGGGCGCATATCGCCCTGTTCTGCGCCGATACGCAGCCGGCCGAGTTGCTGGCCCTGCGTGAGCTGGCCCTGACCTGGATGCAGCGCCTGGCTCCCTTCCGCCCCCATCTGACAGGCGCGGTCTGGCAGGGTACCGCCACCCGCCTGTCCGACATCCACCTGCAGCTCTTTTGCGATGACCCCAAGTCGGCCGAGATCGCCCTGATCGACGGCCGGCTCGATTACGAGGTGCGCAGCCAGACCGGTTTTCATGGCCAGCCGGTGGATGTGCTCAGCCTGCACAGCCTGTGCCGACCCTTGCAGGAGACGGTGGGCGTGCACTTGGCCATTTATGACCTGGACGATCTGCGAGGTGCACTGCGCCCGGACGACCGGGGACGAGCGCCCCGGGGCGATGAGGCTGCCCTCAGGCGTCTGATGAGCGAGGTTTCATGAAGCGCCGTTCTTTGGTTTACGCAGGAGCGGCTGCGGCCGCCCTGGGAGCTTTCAGTGCCTGGCAGCTGTACCGTCCGAGTGGCGCCGTGCCCGCCCGGCTGGCTGGCGATCCCTTTTGGGGGGCGTCCCTGCAGACTCCTGATGGCCGCAGCCTGGCTTTGGCGAGTTTTTATGGCAAGCCGCTTCTGGTCAATTTTTGGGCCACCTGGTGTCCGCCCTGCGTGGAAGAGTTGCCCCTGCTCGAGGCTTTCTATCAGGACCACAGGTCACGCGGCTGGCAGTTGCTCGGGATCGCCATAGATCAGCCCAGTGCGGTGCGCAGCTGGTTGCAGCGATCACCCTTGTCCTTCCCCATTGTTCTGGGTGGTCTTGAAGGCTCTCAGATGGGCCAGCAACTGGGCAATGCCACCGGTGGACTGCCTTTCTCGCTGCTGTTTTCTGCCTCTGGTGAGATCCTCGAGCGCAAGACCGGACAGCTTTCGAAGGACGATTTGCGGGCCTGGGCAGCCCGTCTTTAGAGGCCACAGCCTTTAAAAGGTACTCTACTGCCTGCTTCAGCGTTTAAATATTGACTAATTGATCGCATCATTCGATATTTTCGACTTTGACTCTTTATTTTTTCGATTCTTGCATCAATTCCCGGAACTCAGGCAGGCCTCTCCTATAATTTGTTGCTTCTAGCTTTTAAGGCAAATTAACGACCTTTTGGGCTTGCTTAAACAAAATTGGGCCAGGGCTGCCGGGCTGGGATGGGGCTGATCGGCGGGACGACCTGCAAGAAAACGGGCCGGTGAAGGTCCCACAGGAGAGAAAACGATGGATTTGCGCAAGCTCAAGACTTTGATCGACCTGGTTTCCGAGTCGAATGTTTCGGAACTGGAGATCACCGAGCCGGAGGGCAAGGTTCGGATCGTCAAGGGCTCGGGCACCCCGGTGGTGATGCAGGCCCCGGTTGCTGTGGTGTCTCCGGCAACTGCGGTTCCCGCCGCGCTGGTTGCGGCGGAGCCCGTCGCGTCGGCCGCCCCGGCAGTTCCTTCGGCCGAGGCGCCCGCGGTGACTGCCGGTCATGCCGTCAAATCGCCGATGGTCGGCACCTTCTACCGTTCGGCCAGCCCGGGCGCCAAGCCCTTTGTAGAGTTGGGTAGTCAGGTCAAGGAGGGCCAGACCATCTGCATCATCGAGGCCATGAAGATCCTCAACGAGATCGAGGCGGACAAGTCGGGCA
>JBILUT010000191.1:0-4114 GCA_044370875.1 Polaromonas sp.
GCCCTGCCGTTGCTGGAAGGGCTGGGCTATGTACCCGGCTCGCGCGAGCCGCAGGCTTTGCAGGCCTTGATGCTCGCCTACTGTGTGTTGCCTTGTCTGCTCAAGCTGCTGGCGGCGTGGGCTTTGTACGTCTGGATCATTCGGGTCGACATGCGGCCCGCAGGGGAGTTGCCAACATGAACAAATCATGGATATCTCGGGCCTCGGCGGCCTGTTTGCTGTCGGTGATGATGGCCTTGGGTTTGGTCGGCTGTGCCGGACCGCAGCCAGCCGACTATGCCAGGGAGCAACCTCGTCTGGACCTGCGGCAGTATTTCAACGGGACGCTTGATGCATACGGCGTCTTTACCGATCGCTCGGGTCGCGTCGTCAAGCGTTTTGTGGTGGTGATGACGTGCACCTGGACGGGCCCGTCTGGCCAAGAGACCGGTGTGCTCGATGAGCAATTTACCTACTCCGATGGCACCCGCGAGCGTCGCGTCTGGACGCTCAAGCGCACCGCCGAGGGCCGCTATGTCGGCACGGCTGCCGATGTGGTGGGGCAGGCCCAGGGCGAGGAAAGCGGCAACGCATTCCGCTTTGCCTACACGCTGCGCCTGCCAGTGGATGGGCGCACCTATGAGGTTCAGTTCGACGACTGGATGTACCTCATGGATGAGCGCGTGATGCTCAACAAGGCGGTGATGAGCAAGTTCGGCATTCGTCTGGGCGAAGTCACCCTCTCCTTTGTCAAACGCTGAGTCCCCATCGTGCCCCTCAATCCCCCGATGACCGACTGGACCGGCAAGCGCGCCTGGCTTATTGGCGCCTCCAGCGGGATCGGCCTGGCCACCGCGCAGGCCCTGCACCGCTTGGGCGCGCAGGTGGTGGTTTCCGCTCGGCAGGGTGCCTTGTTGCAGCGCTTCGTTGCCCAGCATCCTGGGGCGAGCGCGCGTGAACTCGACGTCACCGACTTACAGGCCGTTCGGCAGGTTGCTGCCGAGCTGTTGGCCCAGGGCCCCTTGGACCTCATCGTCTATTGCGCGGGTTACTACAAGGCCCAACGCGCCCACAGTTTTGATCTTTCCCAGGCCCTGCTGCATCAGCAGGTCAACTATGTCGGGGCGCTGCACCTGCTCGATGCGGTGTTGCCGGCCTTGTGGGCCCAGGGCAGCGGCCACCTCAGCCTGGTGGGCAGCGTGGCCGGCTACCGCGGCTTGCCCGAGAGCCTGGCGTATGGGCCGACCAAGGCCGCTCTCATCAACTTGGCCGAGAGCTTGTATGCGGATTTCCATCCGCACGGTTTGGGTGTCAGCCTGGTCAATCCGGGTTTTGTGGAAACCCCTCTGACGGCCCAGAATCACTTTCACATGCCGGCGTTGATCACGCCCGAGCAGGCGGCTCAGGAAATCATCTCGGGTTGGCGGCGTGGCAGGTTTGAGATTCATTTTCCGCGGCGGTTCACCTGGTTCATGAAGTTGCTCAGGGCTCTGCCCAATGCCTGGTTTTTGCCCTTGATCGCTCGTTTCGCTCGAGGTCGGTCATGACGCTGGACGATTTCAATGTGCGGATCGAGGCCCTCAAGCGATTCTTTGAGCAACTCGATCGCAGTGAGCTCGAGGGCCTCGACCGGTTCTACGCCCCGCAGGCGTACTTCAAGGATCCGTTCAACGAGGTTCGTGGCCCTGATGAAATTCGTGGCCTTTTCGAGCACATGTACCGGGTGCTCGAAGCCCCCCGCTTCGTCATCACCGATCAGGTGGTCCAGCCGCCTCAGTGCGTTTTGATGTGGGAGTTTCGTTTTCGTTTCCGGCGCTTTGACCGGCAGCGCGAACAGGTGATTCGTGGCAGCTCCCACCTGCGCCTTGACGAGCAGGGCCGCGTTACCTACCACCGCGACTATTGGGATGCGGCCGAGGAACTTTACGAAAAGATCCCCGGTTTGGGCCTGTTGATGCGCTGGCTGCGCCAGCAGGCCAATCGTTGAGGCCGGGCGATCCGTCCGGGCGCGCGCCCTCAGGCAGGCGCCGTCTCGATGAAGCTCGGTCTTTGCGCCAGCTTCTTGTAGAGCCTATCTAGGCCCGGGTGCGCCGAGCGCCAGTCGATGTGCGAGAACCGCAGGTCCAGGTAGGCCAGCGCACAGCCGACGGCAATGTCCGAAAGCGTCAGATGCACGTCGCTGCAGTAGCTGCGATCGCCCAGCCCCGCCTCCATAGCCTGAAGCGAGGCGGTGACCTTGCCCATCTGCCGGTCGATCCAGGCCTGGCTGCGCTGCGCCTCGGTTCGACCCGACCAGGTGGCCTCAAGCCGCGCCAGGATGCATGCATCGACCATGCCATCAGCCAGCGCCTCCCAGGTCTTGACTTCAGCGCGCGCCCGGCCGTTGGTGGGGATCAGTTTGCCCACCGGCGAGAGGGCGTCCAGGTACTCCACGATCACCCGTGAATCAAAGACTGCCTCACCCCCCTCCATGACCAGACAGGGCACCTTGCCCAGGGGGTTGGACAGCGCCATCTGCGTGTCGGCCGACCAGACATCTTCCACCACGAACTGGTAGTCGAGTTTTTTCTCGGCCATCACGATGCGCACTTTGCGCACATAGGGGCTGGTGGGGGATCCGATAAGTTTCATGGCAGGTGGTCGCTTGAAAGAGACTAAATTGCGAATCATTCTAGCTATTGCGCTGTGACCCCCCTCTGGTGGCCGGCGATAGCACCACGATACCGGCTCCCTACAATGGCGGTATGAGTCTGACTTCTATCAGTGCGCTCTCCCCCTTGGACGGTCGATACGCGGCCAAGCTGCAGGATTTGCGTCCGCTCCTGTCGGAGCAGGGCTACATGCATCGCCGGGTTCAGGTGGAGGTCACTTGGCTGCTGGCGCTTTCGGAGGCTGGCTTTGAGCAGCTCAAGCCCCTGAGTCCGGACGACCGCGCGTTCCTGTTGGCTCTGGTGCGAGATTTCAGCCCGGCCGATGCACAGGCCATCAAGGACATCGAGAAAACCACCAACCACGATGTGAAGGCAGTTGAATACTGGATCAAGTCGCGGCTGCAGGATCGGCCGCGGTTACAGGTGGCGGTTGAGTTTGTCCACTTTGCCTGTACCAGCGAAGACATCAACAACACCAGCCATGCGCTGCAGCTCAAGTCCAGTCGCCAGATGGTGCTGCTGCCGGCAATCGATCAGATTTTGCAGGCTCTGCAGACCATGGCCCATGCGCATGCGCAGGTGCCCATGCTCAGTCGCACCCACGGCCAGACAGCCAGTCCGACCACGGTGGGCAAAGAGTTGGCCAACGTGGTGGCCCGACTGCGGCTGGCCCGCGAGAAGATTGCAGCGGTTCGTCTTCTGGGCAAGTTGAACGGTGCGGTGGGCAACTACAACGCGCACCTGGCCGCTTGGCCGGACTTTGACTGGGAAGCATTGGGCCGCCGCGTGGTGGAGTCGCCCGAGCCCGAGGGCTTGGGGCTGAACTTTCAGCCCTACAGCACCCAGATTGAGCCGCATGACTATATGGCCGAGCTTTTTGATGCGGTTGCGCGTGCCAACACCATCCTGATCGATCTGGCGCGTGACATCTGGGGCTACATCAGCCTGGGGTATTTCAAGCAGCAGCTCAAAGCCGGTGAAATCGGGTCGTCCACCATGCCGCACAAGGTCAACCCGATCGATTTTGAAAATGCCGAAGGCAATCTCGGCCTGGCCAACGCCTTGTTGCGGCACCTCAGTGAAAAATTGCCGATCAGCCGTTGGCAAAGGGATCTGACGGACTCCACTGTTCTGCGCAATCTCGGTGTCGCCTTCGGCCATTCGGTGCTGGCCTATCGGTCGCTGAGCCTGGGCTTGAGCAAGCTCGAACTCAATGAGGAGGCCCTGCGCGCCGATTTGGATCAGGCCTGGGAGGTCCTGGCCGAGCCGATACAGACGGTGATGCGGCGCTACGGCGTGCCCAACGCCTATGAGAGGCTCAAGGACATCACCCGGGGCCGCACGGTCACTGCCGAGGCCTTGCACGCGCTCATCGGGCAACTGGACATCCCAGAGCCCGAGAGGCAGCGCCTGCTGGCCATGACTCCGGCCAGCTACGTCGGCATGGCCGCTGAGTTAGCGCGCCGCATCTGAGCCATGGCTGG
>JBILUT010000006.1:0-14412 GCA_044370875.1 Polaromonas sp.
AGACCATCCGCTCAGCGATCCAGCGACCCTGCAACATCACACGCCGATGAACCAGAGCACCGAGGTCTGTTTGCGTGCGCAGATCGTCTGCCCGCAAGGCCGGCCCGCTGGTCTTGGTCTCAATAGCCGCAGCCAGGTCCATCTTGTACTGGGCCCGTCCCATTTGCCAGCGGCCCAAGGAGAAGGTCAACAACACCATGGCCAGCGTTGCCAAAGTCAACAGCCACCAGCGCCGGGACTTTGAAGCGTTAACCACCTGATGTCGGTCGGGATCGGGCATGCGCAGATAATCTCCAATATGTCGTATCTGATTGGTCTGGCCTTTGTGGCCATCCTGGGGGCTCTGGCCTTCGCCCTTTACTACATGCTCAAGGGCAACGACCCCGACAAATCCAAGTCAGGCCACATGGCGCGGGCCCTGGCCTTCAGGGTTGGATTTTCCATCGTGCTGTTTCTTTGCATTTTGCTGGCCTGGAAGCTCGGCTACATCAAGCCCACCGGACTGCCCACAAGCAGCTGAGTTACATCACCCACAAAAAAGGCCGCTGATTTCGCGGCCTTTCCTTTTGAGCCAGGCCCCAAGCGGGCCGCCCAGCATCACATCCAGTAGACCAGGATGTAGAGGCCCAGCCAGACCACATCCACAAAGTGCCAATACCAGGCCGCACCCTCAAAACCAAAATGGCGCTCGGGTGTGAAATGACCCTTTTGCAAACGCAGCGTGATAAACAGCAGCATCAGCATGCCGACAAACACATGAAAGCCGTGGAAGCCGGTCAGCATGAAGAAAGTTGAACCGTAGATGCCCGAGTTGAGCTTGAGGTTCAGATCCTTGTAGAGGTGGGCATATTCATAGCCCTGCACGCACAGGAAGGTGAGCCCCAACAGCACGGTGATCCACATGTAGCGGATCGTCTTGGCGCGCTGGCCCTCCCGCAGGGCGTGGTGGGCAATGGTCAGCGTCACGCCCGAAGTCAGTAGCAAGGCGGTGTTGATAGTGGGCAGCCAGAAAGGGCCGATGGTGGCAAAGGGTTCGACAATGCCGGCGGGCGACGCGGTGACACCCGCCTGGACCGAAGGCCAGATCGCGCGGAAGTCGGGCCACAGCAAGGCGTTCTCGAGACTGCCCAGCGCTGGAACCGAATGGGCGCGGGCCCACCAAAGAGCCGAAAAAAACGCTCCGAAGAACATGACCTCTGAAAAGATGAACCAGCTCATGCTCCACCGGAAGGACCGGTCGATGCGGTCGCTGTAGAGGCCACCCTCGCTCTCGGCGATGGCATCGCGAAACCACTGGTACAGAACGACGAACCACCAGAGCAGGCCGAACAGCAGGCTGTAAGCGCCCCAGCCGACGCCGTTGACCCACTGTCCCGCGCCGAGAATGACAAAGAACAACCCAATGGCTGTCATGACCGGGTGACGCGATGGCGCGGGCACGTAGTAGTAAGGCGTGGCACCGTGTGTAGCTGAAGACATGCTCTTTCCTCTTTGACTCAATCGCTCTGCAAAAAACCAACGGCATGAAACCGCTCCGAAGCGGCCTCTACCTATCCCTCAACCTGGCACGATCCAGTGCACCAGCACGGCCAAGGCTCCCACAAATACAAAAACGGCCACCAAACCGACCGCAATCACTTGCAGCGGCTTGAGTTGCTTCACATCGCGATCAAAGTCGCCGCGAGCGCGCAAGCCCAAAAAAGACCAGACCACCGCTTTAAGGGTGTGAATCCAGGAACGGGCGATCAGGCTTGACATGATGCTCAGGCCCCCGAACCGGACACACCAACGGCAGCCGCCTTGCCGACAGAGCCGGCCGGTGCCGGCGGCGTCTTGCCCCCGACCTCAAAGAAGGTGTAGGACAGCGTGATGGTGGTGACATCCTTGGGCAACTTCGGATCGATCACGAAGGCAACCGGCCACTGGCGCTTCTCGCCAGGTTCCAGGGTGTACTGGTTGAAGCAGAAGCACTCAAGCTTGTTGAAATGGGGCGAAGCCTGGCGCGGCGCATAACTGGGAATGGCCTGGGCCGCCATGGTGCGATTCTGCACATTTTGGAACTCGTACATGACCGTCGCCAGCTCTCCCGGCCTCACTTGAACCGAGCGGACCGCCGGTTTGAAGTCCCAGGGGCCGCGAGCATTGGCATCGAATTCAACTGTGACGGTTCGGGTGGTGTCGATCTGCGTGTTGGCTGCCTGCTTCGAGGAGGCGCCGGGAATGAGCTTGTCGCCCAGAGCCAGCACATTGATACCGGTCATTTCGCAAATCGCGATGTAAAGAGGCACCAGCGCGTAGCCAAAGCCAAACATGCCCAGCACGATGACGCTGAGCTTGCCGAGCATTCGGAGATTGTCGCTACGCAACGGCATGTTGAGCCTCAGCCTCCCAAAAAGACAATGCGCACGATGAAGCCCAGGAAAAAGGCGAGCGCAACCGAGGCCAGGATCAGACCCAGGCGGCGATTGCTCTTGCCTTGCTCAGCGTCCATGACTGCGCCAGATCAACCGACCACACGGGTGGCGGTGGCATCAAGCTTGGGTGGGGTCTCAAAGGTATGGAAAGGAGCCGGAGAAGGCACTTCCCACTCAAGACCCTCCGCAGCCTCCCAAGGCTTGGCCGCTGCCTTCTCACCCACGCCGCGCATGCACGGCAGCACCACAAACAGGAAGAAATAGACCTGAGCGATTCCGAAGGCGAAGGCACCCACGCTGGCCCACATATTGAAGTCGGCAAACTGCATCGGGTAGTCGGCATACCGGCGCGGCATGCCCGCCAGCCCCAGGAAGTGCATGGGGAAGAAGGTGACGTTGAAGGAAATCAGCGACCACCAGAAATGAATCTTGCCCCGGGTCTCGTTGTACATGACGCCCGTCCACTTGGGCACCCAGTAGTAGAAGCCGGCGAACATGGCGTACAGAGAGCCGGCAACCAACACATAGTGGAAGTGCGCGACGACGTAGTACCCGTCCTGCAACTGAATGTCGATAGGAGCCACGGACAGGATCAGCCCTGTAAAGCCGCCCATGGTGAATACGAACAGGAAGCCCACTGCAAAGAGCATGGGGGTTTCGAACGTCATCGAACCCTTCCACATGGTGGCGATCCAGTTGAACACCTTCACGCCCGTCGGGACGGCGATCAGCATGGTGGCGTACATGAAGAACAACTGCCCGGTCACCGGCATACCCGTCGTGAACATGTGGTGGGCCCAGACAATAAAGCTCAAGATGGCAATCGAACCGGTGGCATACACCATGGAAGCGTAGCCAAACAAACGCTTGCGCGAGAAGGCCGGAATGATGTGGCTGATGATGCCGAAGGCCGGCAAGATCATGATGTAGACCTCGGGGTGACCGAAGAACCAGAAGATATGCTGGTACATGACCGGGTCACCACCGCCGGCAGGATTGAAAAAGCTGGTGCCGAAATGACGATCCGTCAGCGTCATGGTGATAGCGCCAGCGAGCACCGGCATGACGGCAATCAGCAGGTAGGCGGTAATCAACCAAGTCCAGACAAACATCGGCATCTTCATCAGTGTCATGCCGGGGGCACGCATGTTCAGGATGGTGACGATGATGTTGATGGAACCCATGATGGAGGAAGCGCCCAGGATGTGCAGGGCAAAGATGCCCGCATCCATGGACGGCCCCATCTGCAGCGTCAGCGGGGCATACAGCGTCCAGCCGGCTGCCGGTGCGCCACCGGGCATGAAGAAGGAACCCGCCAGCATGATGCCCGCGGGAATCATGAGCCAGAAGCTCAAGTTGTTCATGCGAGCAAAGGCCATGTCCGCCGCACCGATCTGCAGCGGAATCATCCAGTTCGCAAAACCTACAAACGCCGGCATGATGGCGCCGAACACCATGATCAATCCGTGCATGGTGGTGAGCTGGTTGAACAGCTCCGGATTGACCACCTGCAACCCGGGTTGGAAGAGCTCAGCTCGGATGAGCAACGCCAACAGGCCGCCGATCATCAGCATCGCAAAGGCAAACAGCAGGTACAGCGTACCGATGTCCTTGTGGTTGGTGGCGAACACCCAACGACGCCAACCGGTGGGGGCGTGATGGTCGTGATCATGATCGTGCGAATGGTGATCGAGGACTGCGCTCATGGGTCTACCCTTTTTCGAACTCGTCGGACTCTAGAAATTACTTGCGTGCAGCTTGCACCTGGGCCGGCTGTACCAACTGGCCCGTCTTGTTGGACCAGTTGTTCTTGGTGTACGTGATCACCGCAGCGATTTCGGTATCGTTGAGCTGCTTCCAGGCTGGCATGGCACCGCCGGCGGCACCATTGAGCAGGATGTTGATGGTCTTGAGCGGGTCGGCATCGAGAACAATCGCCGAGCCATCCAGCGCCTTGATCGGTCCAGCGCCCTTGCCGGTGGCCTGATGGCAGGCGGCGCAATTGGCGGCGTACACCTTCTCGCCCCGAGCCACCAAATCAGCCTGCTGCCAGACTTTGCTTGGATCGTCGGCTTTCGCGGCCGCTTCCTTGAGCTTGGCCTGCACCCACTGGGAATACTGCTCGGCGGTTACCACCTTCACATGAATGGGCATGTAGGCGTGTTCCTTGCCGCAGAGTTCCTGGCACTGACCATAAAAATCGCCCGTCTTCTCGGCGCGGAACCAGGTGTCACGCACGAATCCGGGAATGGCGTCCTGCTTGATACCGAACTGCGGCACTGCAAAAGCGTGGATCACGTCGTTGGCCGTGGTGATGACGCGAATCTTCTGGTTGACGGGGACCACCAGCGGGTTGTCCACCTTGAGCAGGTAGTCGCTGATGACCTCGCCTTTCTTGGGGCCACCTGCATCGGACAAGGCGCGATGGCTGGCATCGAGGGTGGAGACAAAAGCGATGCCCTCGCCCTCGCCCTTGATGTATTCGTAGCCCCACTTCCACTGAATACCGGTGACCTTGATGGTCAGATCGGCGTTGGAGGTGTCCTTCTGGGCCACCAAGAGTTTGGTCGAAAGCAGAGCCATGCCGATGACGATGAGAAAAGGCACCACCGTCCAGGCAATCTCCACTGCGGTGGACTCATGGAAATTAGCCGGCCGATGGCCCACCGAGCGACGGTGCTTCCAGATCGAATAGAACATGACGCCAAAGACCGCCACAAAGATGACCAGGCAGATGATCATCATGGCCCAGTGCAGCCAGTTCTGCTCGGCGGCGATGCGGGTCGCAGGCTCGGGCAGGTTGAGCTGGAACGGCTGCGGACCACCCGGAAGATTGAAGGAAGAGGCCGCCGCCGATGATGCTGCACCACTTGCAGCGAGGGCCAGCCAGGTCGATGCTCTGGAGAAAGCGGACAGCACGACATCGTGTGCTGTTTGGATGAGCGCCTGCGCGCTTTTCTTGCCGAAGCCCTGTGAGTTGCTCGCGTTCATCGTCTTTGCTTTTCGAAAAGGTTTCGTATTCAGTCGAACCTTGGGATTATAGGCAGGCAGAGGGAAGCAAAATCGATCGGCTGAAAGTTTGGCGTCAGGTGAAAAAGCGTCGGCTCAGGCGGCACGCAAGGCCATCCGAATTTCGCGGGCCAGCGCGGGCCGGAGTTCCGGCCTGAGGTGGCGTCCAACCACCACGCGACGCCCCTGTCCAGAAACCTCGATCAGCGAGCCATCACCACCACTGGGCTCGATACGCACCCAGTCCCGAGAAAACTCGGTTCGCTCTGTGGTGCCGCCGTGATCACGCTCGACCACCAGCACAGGCCCCTCAAGAATGATGATCTCTCCATCTCGGGCATGCCGCGCATAAATCATCAAGGCCAAGCCCAGCACGGCGATCTCAAGCCAGGCAAACGGCATGATCAGGGTGGCGCCCATGAGCCAGAAGCCACTGGCAATGGCGAGCGAGACGATGCACAGACCGACATAGAAGCGCACCAGTTGGCTCGGGGCAAGACTGCAGTTGCGGCGCAATGTCCAGCGCAAGGCGCTTCCGGCACCCCCGTCATGACGCGGGGACGCGATCGCGAAACGGTAGTCAGTCGATGCAGTAGACACAGAGTTTTTGAGGTGCTGCGACCGGACTGACGGCCCGGTGAGGACCGCCCCCCGAACAGGTTCGAACAAAGTGTAGCGCTGAGCAGCGACCCCGAACTTCAGCGGGTCTTTGACTGCCGAAGGGATCGTCGCAAGTCATCCACAGCCACCGTACTGACCGCATCGGCCTTCCATCGCGCGGCCGGCTTGAGAGCATGGCCGTAGACCAGCTCGACCGTCAGACCCAATCGGCCGTCAGGCTGACGGGGCCATTCACGCTCGATGACCTCCAGCAGCCCTTGACGCCAGGCCCGGCCACGAAGGCGTGCAAAGCGCTGCGCATGCACATTACGCCCCCACTGGCGAAGCTCTGCCAGCAGGGCCTGTGCACTGGTGAAGGTCAGGGTCAATCGCTCCATATCCATCACCGGCTCGGCAAAGCCGCAGCGCACCAGCATGTCTCCCCAGTCGTGCATATCGGTCAGGTCAGCCGTCGGAGGCGGCCAGCCCCGTGCCTGATACAGCTGCTTGAGCTCGATGGCTGTATCGGGACCGAGACAGGAGAACATGACAAATCCGTCGACACGAAGCCACTCATGCCAGCGCTTGAGCAGTTCGGCAGGATCAATGTGGGTATGCAGCACCATGTTGGCCCAAACCAGATCCTGGGATTGGGCTGCCGGTTCCTGCCAGAGCAGTGGTCGGCCGAGCCAGCGACGCCAGTGCCACCAGGGCTGCGCCAACTCGCGATCGGCACGAGAGCGTCGCGCGGGCTCCGGTTCGACCAGCGTCACTGCGGACCCGAGGTGCTGCCGCAGGCTGGCATGAACTTCAGCACCACTGAGAGCGGGGCAGAAATGGGTCCAGTCCTGCGGTTTGCGACGGAACCATTGCAAGCGCTCGATCATGCGACGCCCGGCCTCCTCGTGCAGCCACGGTGTGGCCGAGGCTGCCAGCAGAGAATGCCAGCGCCGCACGGCGGGCCGGTCATAAGTAGGCGGCGAAAAGTCTGAAGCGGCAGTGGTCAAGAAGACGGACCGGCACTTGCGAACGTCCCTCTGGACAAGCGCGGCCTGGGCGGCGAGTATATGGCCCCGTGTTCAGCCGCATTGCCTCCTTTCTGCAAGCGCCCAGCCAGTGCGCCGTTTGTCGTGGCTGGCCCAGCGACCCGCTGTGCAAGCCCTGCATGCAGCGCTTTGGTGCCGAACGTGCGCGTTGTCTGCGCTGCGCCCTGCCCCACACCGCAGCCGACGACGGACAGCCGGGCTGCCCGGATTGCCGAAGCCAAAAGGAATGGGCTCTGCAGGCCTGCCACGCGGCGGTTGATTACGGCTATCCCTGGACCGAATTGATCAGGCGCTACAAATTCGAGCGTCAGTCCGGCTACGGCGAGCTGCTGGCCGGCTTGCTGCTGCGCATGCCGCAAGTGGCCCGGCGGCTGGCCGAGATGGAGCGAGGCGATTGGCTGCTGCCCCTTCCGCTGTCAGATCAACGGCTGGCCGAGCGCGGCTTCAACCAGGCCTGGACCCTGGCGCGCATCCTGCATCGCCACAGCGCCTGCCGCGCCGGGCTGCAGGCGCGGCTGCTGATCCGCATCCGTCACACTGAAGCGCAAGCCCGACTCGATCGCGAACGGCGACAGTCCAATGTGCGCGGCGCCTTTATGGTCGAGCCGCAGTTGGCTGGCGCGGTTCGCGGACGCAGCGTCATCCTGATCGATGATGTCATGACCAGCGGCGCATCACTCAACGCAGCGGCGCACGTGCTGCTGCAAGCTCAGGCTGCGCGCGTCGAGGCGCTGGTCATCGCTCGAACACCGCCCTGAGCAGGGCGCCAGCCGAGCGGCTACCGATAATCGCGGTCATGTTCAACGTCGTGCTGGTCCACCCCGAAATACCGCCCAACACCGGCAATGTAATCCGGCTGACCGCCAATACCGGCTGCCGGCTGCACCTGGTCGAGCCGCTGGGGTTCACGATGGAAGATCGCCAGCTTCGGCGGGCCGGCCTTGACTACCACGAATACGCCAACGTGCAATGCCATGTCAGTTGGTCAGAGTTGCTGCGGGTCGAGCAACCACCGGCTGACCGGTTGTTTGCGTTCACCTCGCACGGATCACGACCGGCCTTCAACGTGAAATTCCAAGCTGGCGACTGGCTCGTCTTCGGCTCTGAAACCGCAGGCCTGCCCCCGGCCTTGCGCGAAAGTTTCAGGACTGAGCAGCGGCTGCGCCTGCCCATGCGCCCCGGCCAGCGGAGCCTCAACCTGTCCAACGCGGTGGCCGTGACGGTCTACGAGGCCTGGCGGCAATGCGGCTTTATCGGGCCGGACGGCCCCCTCGCTTGAATCTGTCTGAGCGTCGCCGCCACGCTCGCTGAGCGCTTCACGGCATCAGGCCCCTGTTACGGCGGTGCGCCATCCATCCCAGAGCAGTTTGAGTCCGGTCAGGAACATGCCGAGATAGACGAATTTGTAGAACAGGTCCGCATCGATACGGCGCGCCATGCTGATGCCCACCCAGACACCCAGGGGGACCAGGGGCAACAGGGTGACAGACGTGAGCATGTTGCGCATATCCAGCAGACCCAGCATGCCATAGGGCACCCACTTAGACAGGTTGATGACGAAAAAGAAAAACGCCATCGTCGAGGTAAACAACAGAGGGCTGAGCCTGAGTGGAATCACATAGGCGGTGATGGGCGGCCCCCCGGCATGGGCGATGAAACTGGTAAAGCCCGAGGTGGCCGTCAGAATGGCACCGACCCAGCGCGGTGGTGGTGCCGAGTCGGCCTTGGGCGGAAAGAGCAGCCTCTGGGCCAGGAACAAGAGGGTAAAGCCACCCACCAACACTTCAACCACACCAGGATTGAGGGCGCGAAACAGGAAGTAGCCCAGCACCGTACCGACCAGACCGCAGGGCACCAAAAAGCGCAGCAGGTGCCAGTCCATGTGACGCCGCAGAAAGGCCAGGCCCAGGATGTCCGTCAACAGCAAGATGGGCATCATGATCGCAGCGGCTTGCGGCACCGTCACCGCCAGGGCCATCAGCGGAACTGCCAGCGATCCAAAGCCAGTACCGAATCCACTCTTGCTGATCCCCATCAACAGCACCGAGGGGATGGCGACCGCGTAGAAAAACGGGTCGGTGATGATGGGCAGCGTCATGTCGGCCAGGATTATCCGCCCTGCCCGCCACGCTGCTCAGTGCGCCTCGACCCCGAGATAGGCCTTTTGAATTTCGGGGCGGTTCATCATCTCGCGCGCCCGTCCTTCGGCCACGATACGTCCTTCTTCCATGACATACGCGCGATCAGCCGTCTCCAGGGCCATGGCCACGTTCTGCTCGACCAGCAGAACCGCAGTACCCTGCGCATTAATCTGCCGGATCGCTGCAAACATATCGAGGACGATCGAAGGAGCCAGCCCCAACGAAGGCTCATCGAGAAGCAGCAAGGTGGGGCCGGCCATCAGGGCGCGTCCGATGGCCACCATCTGCTGCTGCCCTCCTGATAAAGAACCGGCCAAGCTGTGCAGCTTGACCTTGAGCACCGGAAAGAGCGTGAGCACCTGCTCGAGCCGCTGCGCCCGATGCGCCTTGGCCGAGGCGATGAAGCTGCCCAGTTCCAGGTTCTCAAGCACACTCATCTGGGTGAACAGGCGACGGCCTTCCGGAACAATGGCAATGCCCGCCTCGCAAAAGCGATGGCTGGCCAGGCGCGTGATGTCCTGCCCCCGAAACATCAGCGTGCCGCTCTTGACCGCATGCAGCCCGGCCACCGCATTGATCAGGGTGGTTTTGCCGGCGCCATTGGGCCCGACCACGCACACCAATTCTTTTTCGCCGCAGCGAACAGAAACATCCCACAGGGCCGGGGCGGCGCCGTAGTTGACCGCAATCTGGTTGACTTCAAGCATGGGGCTTCCCCAGGTAGGCACTGACCACTTGCGGATCGCTCATCACCTGCTTGGCCGGGCCAACCGCCAGCAGCTTGCCATGATTGAGCACCGCCACCCGATCACACAAGGCCATCACCGCACGCATGACATGCTCCACAAAAACGATGGTGGCACCCTGGTCACGGATGCGGCGTATCAGCACGATCGCCTCGTCGATCTCGCTGGGCGTCATGCCCGACAGCACTTCATCGAGCAACACCAGACGAGGCCGCGCCGCCAGAGCCCGCGCCAATTCAAGGAACTTGCGTTGATGCAGATTCAGATCGTCGGGCAGACTCTCGGCCTTGTGGGCCAAGCCGGTAAAGGCCAGGCACCGGCGGGCTTCCTCGGTGGCTTGCTGGCGATTCATCGCAGCTCCGCCAAACATGGCTGACAGGATGACGTTCTCCAGAACCGTCAGGTGCATAAAGGGCCGCGGGATCTGGTAAGTGCGGGCAATGCCCGACTGGGCCACCTCGTGCGCCGCCTTGCCCGCCAGCTCCCGCCCCTCAAACGCGAAGGTGCCGCCCGTGGCCGGGTAGTGACCGCTGACCACATTGATGAAGGTGGACTTGCCCGAGCCATTGGGGCCGAGCAAACCCAGGATCTCGCCCTTGTGCACCTGCAAATCCACGTCGCTCAGCGCCTGCACGCCCTTGAAGGCCTTGGAGAGGCCGCGCGTCTCAAGCAGCAGCTGCCCATGCGCGATCGCCTCCTGCTCAGGCTTGACCACCGGAGCCTGCGCCGGCGCCTGCTCGGGCAGCTCGCCGTGTGATCCGCCGGCTCCCAGGCTCTGTTCAATCTCACGGCTCCTTCGCGCGGCCTCCTGCGCACGCCGCTTCATGAAGTAGCCCATCACTCCGTTGGGCATGAAGAGAATCACCACAATCAGCACGATGCCGACGATGGCCTTGCCCATCACCGGGTTGTTACCTGCGGTGAAGAAGTACAGCATGGAGGTGATCAGTACGGCGCCCACTGCAGGCCCGGCCCAGTGGCGTGAGCCGCCCAGGCAGCTCATGAGCACCACCGTCAGGGGCACGGTGATGTTGAAGGTCTCACCCACGGTCACGTACTGCACAAAAAGGGCATGAATGCCACCGGCCAGCCCTGCCAGCGCGCTTGAGACGGCAAAGGCCACCAGCTTGTATTTGTAGGTGGGCACGCCCATGACCTCGGCCACGTCCTCGTCGTCATGAATGGCAAACAGGCCCACGCCCAACTTGGACTGCTGAACCTTGTAGGCGATCAAAGCGGTCGCGATCGCAACGATCAGTACCATGAGGTACATCGACGAAGGCTGTGAGGGGCCCAACTTGGGCACGCCCACCGACATCAGATAAACGCCCGGCCCCCCGTCGATGGGCGTGTTGATGATGATGGTGGCCACCACAAAGGTAACCGCTAGCGTCAGCAAGGCAAACAATTCGCCTCGCACTGCCCTGACCCGAAACACCACCGCGCCGAGCAAGACACCCAAAACAGCGGGCAGCAAGGCTGCCAAGGGCAAGGTGGCCAAAAACGGCCAATCGAGCTTGCCCGCCAGCCCAGCCGTGGTGTACATGCCCACGCCAAAGAACACCCCATGGCCGAAGGAGAAGTAACCCGAGTAGCCCGACAGGATGTTCCAGGACATGGCCAGGATCACCCAATGGCAGATCAGGTACAGAAACGATTCATAGAAGGCCGGCAAGCCAAGCCAGGGCACGCTGGCCAACAGCGCACCGGCCACCAGAATGCCCGAAAAGGTCTTGTCCATGTCGGTCAGCCCTTTCCAGGCCGCAGCAGCAGCATGAAGATCAGCAGCGAAAACGACACGATGGGCGCCCACGAGGGCGAAGCCACCGCCATCGTGATGGCCTCACTCACGCCAATGATGATGCCCGCCACCAGAGGCCCGAGCGGACTGCCCAGGCCACCCAACATCACGGCGGCAAACACCACGCCCACCCAGGCGAAGATCTGTGACGGAGCCAGGGTGAACGTCAGGGCCAGACAAACCCCGGCAATGGCCGCCAAGGCTGCGCACAGGCCAGCCAGGAACAGCGAGAGTCCCTTTTGGTTGATGCCGAAGGCTGCCGCAATCGGGCCGTCCTCGGCCATGGCCCGCAGAGCCTTGCCCAGATCGGTGTAGCGCATCACAGCCCAGATCAGCAAGGCGATGCCGACGGCCAGCCCAAAGGTGATGAGTTCGGGCACCGGCACAAACAGACCGAACACCTTGAACTTCATGGCGGTGTAGTCCGACTCCAGACGCCTGAAATCGGCCGTCCAGATACCCTGAATGATGGACTCAAGAACGACCGTCAAGCCGAAGGTGGCCAGCAAGGAATTGAAGGGCGTGATGTCAAACTTGGAGAGGGTCCATTGCATCAGCGCGCCGAAAAGGAAGAAGGCCGGCGGAAGAACGAGCAAGGCCCACATCGGATCAATCTGGCTCACCGTGGCCATCTGATAGCTCAGATAGGCCGCCAGGAAGACCAGCCCGAAATGCGACAGGTTGATCTGCCGCAGCAAACCCCAGGTCAGGCCCAGACCCAGGCCGATCAAGCCGTACAGGGCGCCTATGAAAACCCCCGAGAGGACTGACTGCATCAGAAGATTGAAGCTCGGGAGATTCATGGGCGACCTGTAGGTTCAGACACAACTAGACCACGCAAGAAGGGTGGATCACTTGAGCTGCAGCCGGGTACCCGGCGCTGCAAACTGAGTGGGCCAGACCACCTGCCACTTGCCGTTTTGCACCTGCTTGATTTTCATCAGGTCATCGCCGTAGTTGTTAGGGCCGTCAAAGCGCAGACGGCCATGAATGGTGTCGATGCGGTTGCCCTTGATCCAGGCGGCGATCGCCTTGTCGTCGAGGCTGTTGGCCCCGCGCACGCCAGCCTCGAGAATTTGCCAGGCTGAGAACGAGGCCGCCGCCTGGGTCTCCACGCTGGTATCCGCCAGCTTTTCCTTGGTGGCACGCTCGTTGAAGACCTTCACGAACTGGGCGCCGGCTTGGTTGCTCAGGAAGGGCTGATGCTCCTCGAAGATGGTCAGCGAAAGCGCACCACGCCCCTCAGGCGACTTCGACATCGGTCCGGGCGCCGGATACAGGTGGAAGTTCATGGGCGGCGTGTAGTCGATCTTCTTCATCGCCTCAAGCAACATATTGCCTTCCAAACCGATGTCGCCAATC
The DNA here is from genome assembly GCA_044370875.1 of Polaromonas sp. Taxonomy (GTDB): domain Bacteria; phylum Pseudomonadota; class Gammaproteobacteria; order Burkholderiales; family Burkholderiaceae_C; genus Polaromonas. The sequence continues at coordinate 13,120 of JBILUT010000006.1, forward strand.
CAGACCAGATCGGGCTTGGAGTCCTTCACACGCGCTGCAATCGGGCCGAAATCACGGTTCCCAAATTCCCACTCAAGGAACAAGACTTCCTGCAGACCCCGCTTCTTGGCCACTTCGCGGCCGCCGAGGGACAGGAAGTGGATGGACGGAAACTTGCTGGTGACGATGGCGATCGTCTTGGGCGGCTTGGGGGAGGCGGCCAGCATGTCAAACAAGGTGTTGGGCACCGTGGTCTGGGGCGTGGGCCCGAGCGACCATGCCGGAAAGTGCATGTCGTACTTGGCCAATGAAGGAATGCCAAATGTGTGATGCACCAGCACCTTGTTGTAACGCTGAGCCACACCCATGGCCGACAAGATGGCACCCGTGGCATAGGGCCCCATCAGCAAATCGACCTTGTCGGTGGTGATCAACTGCTCATACAGGGTGCGAGCCAGATCAGGCTTGGACTGGTCGTCCTTGCAGATCCACTCAACCTTGCGGCCGAGCAGACCCCCGCGGGCGTTGATCTGCTCGATGTAGATATCCCCCACCAGTTTGTGGGTCAGGCCGGTGGCCGACAGGGGGCCGGTCAGGGCCAGGGTGCTGCCGATGCGAATGGGCGCAGCCTGGGCGTGCGCGGCGGGGGCCACGGCCCATGCTGCACCGGCTGCAGTGGCAGCCAATACAGAACGGCGATCAATCTTCTTCATGCTGGTCTCCTGTGAAAGTTGAAAAACGGTTGGGAACGGGAACAGACTCTCAATCCACCTGAGCGCCGGATCGGCGCACCAGTTCAGCCCACTTGGCCAATTCGGTTCGGCCAAAGGCCGTCATTTCGTCGACACGCATCACGCTGAGCTCCAGGCCCTGGGCCTTGAGCTTGCCGGCCACATCCGGGTTGGTCAGTGTCTGAGTTGCCGCATCACGCAGCCGCGCGAGCACCGGGGCTGGCGTTGCGGCCGGGGCGTAAACCATGAACCACGCCACCAGATCAAAGTCAAAGCCCGCCTCGGCAATGGCCGGCACGTCAGGCGCTGCAGCACTGCGTTTGGCACTGGAAACACCGAGTGCACGCAACTTGCCGCTCTTGATGTGCGGCAGCGCCGCCGCCGGATGGTAGAACATAAACTGAACCTGCCCGCTCATCACATCGGACAGAGCCACAGCGCCGTCCTTGTAGGGCACATGGGTCATCTCGCCACCCAGCCGCGCTTTTAGCAATTCGCCCGCCAGATGCCCAGAGGTGCCGTTACCCGCAGACGCAAAGTTCACCCGTGCGTCCGAACGCCGGGCCTGATCGGCCAAATCCTT
>JBILUT010000192.1:0-4099 GCA_044370875.1 Polaromonas sp.
GGCATCGATTTCAGGCTTGCGCACCTCTTCGATATTGACGGCCACCGGCACGCCAAGCTGCCTGCTCAGATCCTTCTTCAGGTTCTCGATGTCCTCGCCCTTCTTGCCGATGACCACACCCGGGCGTGCCGAGAAGATGGTGATACGGGCGTTCTTGGCGGGCCGCTCAATCAGCACGCGCGAGACGGCCGCGTTCTTGAGCTTGGTCTTGAGGTATTCGCGCACCTTGATGTCTTCGGCCAGCATGCCGGCAAAGTCGCGATTGCTGGCGTACCAGCGGCTGGCCCAATTACGGCTGACCGCGAGGCGGAAACCGGTGGGGTTGATTTTTTGTCCCATGTCCTGCTTCTTCCTCTTTCAGTTACCGACCGTCACGTACACGTGGCACGTGGGCTTGCTGATGCGGTTGCCACGGCCCTTGGCGCGGGCAGAGAAACGCTTGAGCGTAGCGCCTTGCTCGACGTAGATGGTCTTGACCTTCAGTTCGTCAATGTCGGCACCGTCGTTGTGCTCGGCGTTGGCAATGGCAGACTCGACCACCTTCTTGATGATGACGGCGGCCTTCTTCTGGGTGAAGCTCAGAATATTCAGGGCCTGATCGACTTTCTTGCCGCGGATCAGGTCGGCCACCAGTCGGCCCTTGTCGACCGACAGACGAACGCCCCGCAGGGTTGCACGTGTTTCCATGGTCATTCCTTACTTCTTCTGCACTTTCTTGTCCGCCGGGTGACCCTTGAAGGTGCGGGTCAGGGCGAACTCGCCGAGTTTGTGCCCGACCATTTGGTCAGTGATGTAGACCGGCACGTGCTGCTTGCCGTTGTGCACGGCGATGGTCAGGCCGATGAATTCGGGCAGGATCATGGAACGGCGCGACCAGGTCTTGATCGGCTTCTTATCCTTGTTGGTTACAGCCTTGTCGGCCTTGGCCAGCAGATGGTGGTCTACGAAGGGACCTTTTTTAAGTGAACGGGTCATGTTCTGGCCTTACTTCTTGCGACGGGAAACGATCATCACCTGCGTGCGCTTGTTATTGCGCGTGCGGTAGCCCTTGGTCAGGTTACCCCACGGATCCACCGGGTGACGGCCCTCGCCGGTCTTGCCCTCACCACCGCCATGCGGGTGGTCAATCGGGTTCATCACCACACCACGGACGGTCGGGCGAATGCCCATCCAGCGCTTGACACCGGCCTTGCCGAGACGGCGCAGGCTGTGCTCTTCGTTGGCAACTTCGCCGATCGTGGCACGGCACTCCACGTGGATCTTGCGAACCTCGCCAGAACGCATCCGCACCTGAGCGTAAATGCCTTCTCTGGCCAGCAGCGTGGCAGAGGCGCCTGCCGAGCGAGCGATCTGAGCGCCTTTGCCCGGCTGCATTTCAATGCAATGGATGGTCGAACCCACCGGGATGTTGCGGATCGGCAGGGTGTTGCCGGCGCGGATCGGTGCCTCTGAGCCGCTGATCAGGGTGCTGCCGACCTCAACGCCACGCGGGGCGATGATGTAGCGGCGCTCGCCATCGGCGTAGCACAGCAGGGCGATGTGGGCGCTGCGATTCGGGTCGTACTCGATGCGCTCGACCTTGGCCGGGATCGCGTCTTTGTTGCGACGGAAATCCACCACACGGTAGTGATGCTTGTGGCCACCACCCTTGTGACGGATGGTGATGTGGCCGTTGTTGTTACGGCCCGATTTCTGGTACTGCGGCTCGAGCAGGGGCGCATAGCCCTCACCCTTGTGCAGGTGACCGCGGGAAATCTTGACCATGCCGCGTTGGCCGGGCGTGGTCGGTTTGAGCTTGATAACAGCCATGATTTACGCGCCTTCCCCGGAGAAGTTGAGCTCCTGACCGGCCTTGAGCGTCACATAGGCTTTGCGCACGTTGTCACGGCGGCCCACGGAGCGTCCATAACGCTTGGTCTTGCCCTTCTGGTTGAGGACAGAAACAGCCTTGACCTCCACCTTGAACATGAGTTCAACCGCGGCCTTGATTTCAGGCTTGGTGGCATCCTGCAGCACTTTGAAGAGCACCGCATTGGTCTTTTCGGCCACCATGGTGGCTTTCTCGGACACGATGGGCGCAACCAGCACTTGCATCAGGCGGCCCTCATCGAATTTGACGGCGCTCATGCGAACATCTCCTTGAGTTGGTCCATGGCAGCCTTGGTCACCAGCACCTTCTTGTAGAAGACCAGCGACAGCGGGTCGGCATAACGCGGCTCAACCACCAGGATGTCCTGCAGATTGCGCGAGGCCAGATACAGGTTGTCGTCAACCTCATCGGCGATGACCAGCACCGATTTGAGGTTCATGGCCTTGAACTTGTCCGCCAGGACCTTGGTCTTGGGCGAATCCACCTTCAGCGAGTCAACCACGGCCAGACGGCCTTCGCGAGCGAGCTGCGAGAAGATGGAAGCCATACCGGCGCGGTACATCTTCTTGTTGATCTTCTGCGTGAAGTTCTCGTCGGGCATGTTCGGGAAAATACGTCCGCCTCCGCGCCACAGCGGAGAGGACGTCATGCCGGCGCGGGCGCGGCCGGTACCCTTTTGACGGAACGGCTTCTTGGTCGAGTGCTTGACCTGCTCACGGTCTTTTTGGGCACGGGTACCCTGGCGAGCATTGGCCTGGAAAGCCACCACCACCTGATGCACCAGCGACTCGTTGTACTCGCGACCGAACACGGTGTCGGGCACATCGACCTTGGCTGCGGCCAGGCCTTGTTCATTGAGGAGATCGACCTGCATCAGTTCGCTCCTTTCACTGCGGGCGCCTTGACGGCGGGCCGGACGGCTACAAAACCACCCTTGGCGCCAGGAATGGCGCCCTTGATCATGAGCAGCTGACGGGCTTCGTCGATGCGCACGATGTCCAGATTCTGAATGGTCACGGTCACGTCACCCATGTGGCCGGTCATGCGCTTGCCGGGAAAAACGCGGCCGGGATCTTGCGCCATGCCGATCGAGCCGGGCACGTTGTGCGAACGGCTGTTACCGTGCGACGCGCGCTGCGAGCCCATGTTGTGACGCTTGATGGTACCGGCGTAGCCCTTACCGATGGAGTTGCCTTGCACATCGACCTGCTGGCCAACGGCAAACACCTCGGCGGCGGGCAACACTGCACCAGCAGCGTATTTACCCGCCAGATCAGCGGTGACACGGAATTCTTTGAGGATTTCGCCAGACTGGACACCGGCTTTGGCCAGATGACCGGCTTGCGGCTTTCTCACGCGAGAAGCTTTGCGCGCACCAAAGGTGACTTGCAGCGCATCGTAGCCGTCGGCGGCTTGGGTTTTGACCTGGGTCACGCGGTTGTTGGATACATCCACCACCGTGACGGGGACAGCATCCCCATCATCGGTGAACAGGCGCATCATGCCCACCTTGCGACCCAGCAAGCCCAGGGACTTGCTCAGACTCATGTTCTTACTCCGTTACCTTCGCCGCAGCCGCTTCAATTGGCTTCTGCGTTTGGTGTGCGAAAGAGGGTTGATAGTCTTCCCCGGACTTGCGCCCGGGAAAGCCCACCATTATAGCCATCTTTTCTTGCCCCCGGCAAGAGAGCCGGGGAGCGCGTTCTGGCGGCCGCAGCCGCCGGAGGGATCGCCCCTTGGCCAGCCGGGCCCGCCTGCGGCTGCTGGCCGCGCCGGCGGGTCGGCGGCTATTGAGCTTATTGCAGCTTGATTTCGACGTCCACGCCGGCCGGCAAATCAAGCTTCATCAGAGCATCGACCGTCTTGTCGGTGGGCTCGACGATGTCCATCAGACGTTGGTGGGTGCGAATCTCGAGCTGGTCGCGGCTGGTCTTGTTGACGTGCGGTGAGCGCAGGATGTCAAAACGCTTCATACGCGTCGGCAGGGGCACAGGGCCCTTGACGATGGCGCCCGTGCGCTTGGCGGTATCAACAATCTCGGCAGCCGACTGGTCGATCAGCTTGTAATCAAACGCCTTGAGGCGAATACGGATCTTTTGCTTGGTGGCCATGGTGATTCCTTGATAAGGTCAGGCATCAAGCGTGGATCTTGGCCACGACGCCGGCGCCGACGGTGCGGCCGCCTTCGCGGATGGCAAAGCGCAGCCCCTCTTCCATCGCGATCGGCGC
>JBILUT010000193.1:0-4088 GCA_044370875.1 Polaromonas sp.
GCTCAGTCCGTCTGGGTGGACAGCGGCGTGAAAGCCGACTGCAGCATCAGCACACTCTCGGGCGGATGGCCGGGCAGACCCGGATGCTCCATGCGCAACTCTATTTGCCAGGCCCGCGCATCGGGCATGGGCTGGGGGATCAGGGGCTGGTCGCCCCAGCGACCGCCGCGCAAGGCATCCACCGCCAGACGGCACACCAGCGCGTAGCTCACACAGTCTCGCGGGTCAGCGCCTTCCGGAAGGTCATTGATGTCTTGTGCCAGATGATCAATCAGGTTTTGCTGCGTCAGTGCCAAATTGACGGTGGGGTTGTGAAGCAGATGCCAGCCTTTTCGTGGCAGCTGGGGGTAGACGCGCTGCCAGGGGCTGCAATGCCCTTGTGCGTCCTGGCCGCGCACGTAAAGACGTGGTGCGCGGCCCACCGCATGAAAAAACTTCCAGTTGGGGAAGAAGGCCCGCAAGAAGAAGAACCAGGGCCCGCGCAGCGTGCGGCCACGGTGCGTGAGCGACCATCCCAGCAGGGCCAGGTAGGCTCCGATCAGCAGGACGGTCAGCAGCAGGGCGGTGTCCATGCTTGAGGGGCCCGAGCGTGCAAGGCGGTCCTTAGACAGGTTTGGGGCTGCGGGCGTCGAGGGAGTTCAGGCCTCGGTGCTGACCGGCACGCAGCTGCAGAACAGGTTGCGGTCTCCCCAGACATTGTCAACGCGACCCACCGGCGGCCAGTACTTTGTGCGCTTGAGGGCTGGCACAGGAAAGGCGGCCTGCTCTCGGGTGTAGGGGTGAGGCCAGTCGTTGCTCATCAGGCGTGCTGCAGTGTGCGGCGCGTTCTTCAGAGGGTTGTTGTCCTGTGGCCAACGGCCCGCCTCGATCTGTGCGATCTCTTGCCGGATGGCGATCATGGCCTCAATGAAGCGATCGATCTCGGCCAGCGTCTCGCTTTCAGTCGGCTCGACCATCAGGGTGTTGGCCACCGGAAAGCTCAGGGTGGGCGCATGAAAGCCGTAGTCCATCAGGCGCTTGGCCACATCTTCGGCCATGACGCCGCAGCTGTCCTTGAAGTGGCGCAAGTCCAAAATGCATTCGTGCGCGACATGGCCCTCTGCGCTGGTGTAGAGCGTTGGGTAGTGCGGCGCCAGGGCGCGGCTGATGTAATTGGCTGCCAGAATGGCCGATTCAGTGGCGTGCCTGAGCCCTTCGGCGCCCATCATGCGGCAATACATCCACGAGATGGGCAACACGGCCGCATTGCCCAAAGGAGCCGCGCTGACCGCGCCCACCCCGTTGACGGGCAGCCCGGCGGTGGCATGACCGGGCAGGTAGGGCACCAGATCTTCCACCACGCACACCGGACCGACGCCAGGACCACCCCCGCCGTGCGGGATGCAAAAGGTCTTGTGCAGGTTCAGGTGACTCACATCGCCACCAAACTCGCCGGGTGCGGCCACACCCACCAGCGCATTCATGTTGGCCCCGTCGACATACACCCGGCCACCGTGCTGGTGGACCAGTTCGCACAATTGACGGACCTGGGTTTCAAACACGCCATGGGTGCTGGGGTAGGTGATCATCACCGCCGAGAGGTGCTCGCTGTACTGCTCGCATTTGGCCTTGAGGTCGGCCATGTCCACATTGCCCTGTTCATCGCAGCGGGTCACCACCACTTGCAGGCCCACCATCTGGGCGCTGGCTGGATTGGTGCCGTGGGCACTGGCGGGAATCAGACAGACATTGCGGTGGCCTTGGCCGTGTGCCTGGTGATACGCCTGGATCACCAGCAGACCGGCGTATTCACCTTGCGAGCCGGCGTTGGGCTGCAGGCTGATGCCGGCGTAGCCGGTGGCCTCGCACAGCCAGTGCCGCAGTTGGCGGTCGAGCTGGGCATAGCCCTGCAACTGATCGGCCGGTGCGAAGGGGTGGATGTGCGCAAACTCGGGCCAGGTGATGGGAATCATCTCGCTGGTGGCGTTGAGCTTCATGGTGCACGAGCCCAGCGGAATCATGCTGCGGTCAAGCGCCAAGTCTTTGTCGCTGAGGCTGCGTATGTAGCGCAGCATGCCGGTTTCGCTGTGGTGGGTGTTGAACACCGGGTGGGTCAGAAAGGCGTCCGATCGCCGCAGGTCCCGCGGAATCAGAGTCTCGACACCACTTTCGTGGTCGGCCACAGAGGGCAAGGTCTGCCCGGGTGCCGCGAAGAACGACCAGAGCTGCTCCAGGTCGTCGCGGGTGGTGGTCTCGTCCAGGCTGATGCCCAGCGCATCTTCGCCCAGGCGGCGCAAATTGCAGCGCTGCTGCAGGGCACGCCTGAGCACGGCCTCGGTGGCTGCACCTGTTTGCACTCGCAGGGTGTCAAAGGCATATTCGGTACGTACATGGACGCCAAGCTCACGCAGGCCCTGCGCCAGGATGGCGGTATAGCTGGCCACCCGCTGGGCGATGCGCTTGAGTCCGGTGGGTCCGTGGTAGACCGCGTACATGCTGGCCACCACCGCCGGCAGCACCTGCGCGGTGCAGATGTTGGAGGTGGCCTTCTCGCGGCGGATGTGTTGTTCGCGTGTCTGCAGTGCCAGCCGATAGGCGGTATCGCCCTGGGCATCAACGCTCACCCCGACCAAGCGTCCGGGTAGAGATCGCTTGTAGTCGTCGCGGCAGGCCAGGTAGGCCGCGTGCGGTCCACCGGCCCCCATCGGCATGCCAAAGCGCTGGGTGGTACCCATGACGATATCGGCGCCCCATTGGCCCGGTGGCTCCAGCAGGGTCAGGGCCAGCAGGTCGGCGGCCACACAGAAGGCAGCCTGATGCAGGTGGGCCAGTTCGGCCAGCGGACGAAGGTCGTGAATAGTCCCGTCGGTGGCGGGGTACTGCGCCAGAGCGCCGAAGTAGTCCCCGGTCGCCATCAGGCTCGACAGCGGTTGGGCGCTGTTGGCCACTTTGACGGTGATGCCCAGAGGGCGAGCCCGTGTCTGAATGACTTCGACGGTTTGCGGGTGGCAGTCGCCGGCAACCAGAAACACCTGGCTCTTGCTTTTGACGCTGCGCTTGGCCAGCGTCATGGCTTCGGCGGCGGCTGTAGCCTCATCAAGCATGGAGGCATTGGCAATCGGCATACCGGTCAGGTCGGTGATCAGGGTCTGGAAATTCACCAGCGCTTCCATGCGGCCCTGCGAGATTTCGGCCTGGTAGGGGGTGTAGGCGGTGTACCAGGCCGGGTTCTCCAGAATGTTTCGCAGGATCACTGTGGGTGTGAGGGTGCCGTGGTAGCCCTGCCCGATGTAGCTCTTGAAGACCTGATTGCCAGCTGCCAGTGACTTGAGCTCGGCCAGCGCCTGCGCCTCGGTCAGGCCTGGCTCAATGGCCATGTGGGTGCGCCGGGCGATCGAGCGCGGCACCACCGCCTCGATCAGGGCGCGACGCGAGGCCTGGCCGATGGCGCTGAGCATGTGCGCCTCATCGGCGGGCGTGATGCCGATGTGTCGGGCGATGAATTCCTGCGAGTTTTCCAGTTCGCGCAAGGGCTGGGTGGCAGACATCAGCATGGTCGGACTCGGGCTTGGGAGATCAAAAAAATCGTCGGGTGGGTCAGCTGCTCAGGCGGGCGTAGTCGGCTTCATCGAGCAGGCCGTCGATTTCAGCGGGATTGGACAGCTCGACCTTGAAAAACCAGCCGGCACCCAGGGGGTCGCTGTTGGCCAATGAGGGATCGGCCCGCAGCGCCTCGTTGACCTCGGTGATCTTGCCGCTGATGGGCATGTAGACATCAGCAGCGGCCTTGACCGATTCAACCACTCCGGCGGTGGCTTTGGGTGCCAGGATGCTGCCCACCTCGGGCAGATCGACAAACACCACATCGCCGAGCGCGTCCTGCGCATGTTGGGTGATGCCGACCGTGGCCGTCTGGCCTTCGATGCGGATCCATTCGTGGTCTTCGGTGTACTTGATCATGGTGAGTCCTGGTTCTGGGTTTGCAAAGTCAAGGGGGGGTTATGCGCGTACATAGCGCGGCGGGACAAAGGGTAGTGGAACCACCTCCATGGGCACGACCTTGCCGCGCACGAGTGCCTGAACGCGGGTACCGGTGGCTGCGGCATCAG
>JBILUT010000194.1:0-4057 GCA_044370875.1 Polaromonas sp.
GCTTTGCTGCCGGCCGACCCGGTCGCGCGTGCGCGGGTGCGGGCCTTGGCCTTGTCGGTGGCCTGTGACATCCATCCGCTGAACAATTTGCGGGTCCTCAAGTACCTGGTGCGTGAGCTCAAGGTCGGCGAGGACAGCAAGAACGAGTGGTACCGGCACTGGTGCCGCGAGGGGCTGCGCGCGGTCGACCGACAGTTGTCTCGCTGGGGTGGGACGGCCTACTGCGTGGGCGATACACCCACCGTGGCCGATTGTTGCTTGGTGCCGCAGGTCTTCAATGCCCAGCGCTTTGACGTCAGCCTTGATGACATGCCGCGTGTGCGTGCGGTGTTTGACCTGTGCATGCAGCACCCGGCTTTTCAGGCCGCCGACCCTGCGCGCTGCCCGGACGCCGAGTAGCACGGGCTTGGCGGTGGTCATGGGGCTGCATCCGAGCTGGCTGATCCCGCAGTGGCCTGCCCCTGCGCGGGTCAGGGCGGTCTGCACCACCCGGGCCGGCGGTGTGTCGCAGGGGCCGTTTCAGAGCATGAACCTGGGGGGGCATGTGGGTGACCAGCCCAATCACGTGGCGGGCAATCGCGCAGCCCTCGGCGCAGCTTTGCACGCTCGGCCGGTATTCATGCAGCAGGTTCACGGGACGGCGATATTGCGGCTCGGTGCTGACACCCCAGAGGATGAGCGGGCCGATGCAGCCGTGGCCCAACAGCCCGGCCAGGCCTGTGTGGTGATGGTGGCCGATTGCCTGCCCATCTTTCTGGCCCATCAGAGCCTGCCTCTGGTGGCAGCCTTGCATGCGGGCTGGCGTGGTCTGGCGGGTGTTTGCCAAGGGCAAGACGGGTCGGCCAAAGGCATCGTGGAAGTTGCCTTGACCCGCATGGCCGACTGGTCGGGCTCTTCGATCGACCGGCTGGCACCTGGCCTGATGGCCTGGCTGGGCCCCTGCATCGGGCCGCGGGCTTTCGAAGTCGGCCCGGAGGTACGTCGTGCCTACACCGATATTGATCCTCGGGCTGAGTCCTGCTTTGTGCAATCCGGTGCGGGCAAGTTCATGGCCGATCTGTCAGCGCTGGCTCGCCAGCGTCTGCACCGTGCCGGCCTGACCCGCTGCTATGGCAATGACGGCAGCGATGCATGGTGCACCGTCAGAAATTCAGCTTTTTTCTCGCACCGGGCCAGCATCGGTCAGCACGGCGTGACCGGTGGGCGCATGGCCGCTTGCATCTGGCTGGTCTGAGGCGGCTGTAGCCGCAGGAGCGGCGGACTCTTGGGCTAGGGCCTGTACCTCCTGCGCCTCTTGAGCCTGCCGAAGGCGCCGCCGCGCCGGCGTGCCCATGATGTACAGAACCACGCCCAGGGGCAGCAGTCCATAGAACACAAAGGTGCCCAGTGCGCCGAGCGCGGTGCCCTGCGGGCTAGCCAGTTCGACCGCGCTCATCATGAGAACGACATAGATCCAGGCGATGGCGGTCAGGTGCATGGCAGGGTCGGGGTTTTTAGAGGTGCTTGCCCAATTTTGGTCAGCATCATGAAATGCTTTGGCGGGACAATCTTGCCAGTTTTCGCTGTGGATGAGCTGATCTCGGCGAAAAGCCCATACCTACAATCGGTTTCCAGGAGGCAGGCGCTATGAACGCGGAAAGCAATTGGCTGGAAGCCGCCCAGCAATTTCAGAAGAATTTTCAAGGCCAGTATCAGCAGGCCATGTCGGCCTTTCTGCCCGGACACGCGCCGGCCGCCCCGAGCTTTCTGACCCAGGCCATGCCTTCGACGGAAGGCCTGGCTGGCGTGCACATTGATCCGGCGCGGATGCTCGAAATTCAGCAAGACTATGTGCGTGAGGCCAGCGCACTGTGGAACAGCACGGTCACCCCCGGAGCCAAGGCGGCTCCGCTGAAGGACCGACGATTCTCCTCAGAGGCCTGGAGCGTCAATCCGCTGGCCAGCTTTGCTGCTGCCGCCTACCTGGTCAATGCAAAGGCCCTTTCGGCTCTGGCCGATGCGGTCGAGGGCGATGCCAAGACCCGGGCGCGGGTGCGGTTTGCAGTCGACCAGTGGCTGGCCGCTTCGGCTCCGAGCAACTTTCTGGCGCTTAACGCCGATGCTTTGAAGAAGGCCGTGGACACCCAGGGCCAGAGCCTGACCCAGGGCCTGCAAAACCTGATGGGCGATATTCGGCAGGGCCACCTGTCGATGACCGATGAGAGCGTGTTCGAGGTGGGACGCAATGTGGCCACCACAGCGGGTGCCGTGGTGTTTGAGAACGAGTTTTTTCAGCTGCTCGAATACAAGCCCCTGACGGCCAAGGTCTATGAGCGTCCCTTCCTGTTTGTTCCACCTTGCATCAACAAGTACTACATCCTCGATCTGCAGCCGGACAATTCGCTGATTCGTTATCTGGTCGAGCAGGGCCACCGCACTTTCGTGGTCAGCTGGCGCAACCCTGATGAGTCGATGAAGGATAAAACCTGGGACGACTACATCGAGCATGCGGCCATCAAGGCCATCGAAGTGGTGCGCGAGATCTCGGGCGCCCCCACCATCAATGCCCTGGGTTTTTGTGTCGGCGGCACGATTTTGGGCACGGCGCTGGCGGTGCTGGCCGGACGCGGTCAGAAGATCGTCCACAGTGCAACCTTCCTGACAGCCATGCTCGATTTTCAGGAGACCGGGGTGCTCGATGTCTTCATTGACGAGCATGCGGTGCGTCTGCGTGAGGCGCAGATGGGTGGCCATGGTTTGCTGCGCGGCCAGGATCTGGCCTCCACCTTCAGCTTCCTGCGCCCGAACGACCTGGTCTGGAACTATGTGGTCGACAACTACCTCAAGGGTGAAAAGCCCCCGGCCTTCGATCTGCTGTACTGGAACAGCGATTCGACCAATTTGCCCGGTCCCTTCTACGCCTGGTATTTGCGCAACACCTACCACGAGAACAACCTGGTCAAGCCTGGCAAGGTGAAGGTCTGCGGCCAGAAAATTGATTTGCGCAAGATCGACATGCCGGTCTACATCTACGGCTCCCGCGAAGACCATATCGTGCCGGTCGGTGGAGCCTATGCCACGACACAGATCCTGCCGGGCAAGAAGCGTTTTGTGATGGGCGCGTCTGGCCACATCGCCGGCGTGATCAACCCGCCGTCCAAGAACAAGCGCTCGTACTGGACCAATGACCAGTTGCCCGCCACCCACGAGGCTTGGTTGAAGTCGGCGACTGAGCACCCCGGCTCCTGGTGGCCCGACTGGAGCCAATGGCTCAAGACCCATGCCGGCAAGCAGGTGCCTGCCCCCAAGTCTTATGGCAGCCGCAAGTACAAGACGATCGAGCCGGCGCCCGGGCGTTATGTCAAGGCCAAGGCCTGACTCTGGACCGGACGCTCGTGGGGCCTTGCCGTTCGGCCGATCCCGTCAGGGTCCATCCCCTTCATACTGACCTGAAACTTTTCGAGGAACAACCATGCAAGACATCGTAATCGTGGCGGCTGCGCGAACAGCCGTGGGCCGCTTTGGTGGCACCCTGGCCAAGACGCCTGCCACCGAGTTGGGCGCAGCAGTTATTTCAGCCTTGCTGGCTCGCTCGGGCCTGGCGCCCGAGCAGGTCGGCGAGGTCATCATGGGTCAGGTGCTGGCGGCCGGCTGCGGCCAAAATCCTGCGCGGCAGGCGCTGATGAAGGCTGGGCTGCCCAAGGAAGTGCCGGGGCTGACCATCAACGCCGTGTGCGGCTCCGGTCTGAAGGCGGTCATGCTGGCCGCTCAGGCGGTGGCCTGGGGCGACAGCGAGGTCGTGATTGCCGGCGGTCAGGAGAGCATGAGCGCTTCGCCGCACGTGCTGCTGGGTTCGCGCGATGGCCAGCGCATGGGTGACTGGAAGATGGCCGACACCATGATCGTTGACGGCCTGTGGGATGTGTACAACCAGTACCACATGGGCATCACGGCCGAGAACGTGGCCAAGGCCCACGGCATTACGCGTGACATGCAGGATGCGCTGGCCCTGGCCAGCCAGCAAAAAGCCAGCGCCGCTCAGGACGCCGGTAAGTTCAAGGACGAGATCGTTCCTTTT
>JBILUT010000195.1:0-4048 GCA_044370875.1 Polaromonas sp.
GCAAGGGCGAGTTTCTCGATTTGTTCGAGCAGATGCAGGCCAGAGGCTATGTGCGTTTTAGGGTGGACGGCCAGGTCGTTGAAGCCCAGCAGTTGCCGCCGCTCAGAAAGAACGAAAAGCACGAGATCGATGTCGTCATTGATCGGCTCAAGGTCCGCGCAGGAGCGCCTGAGCAGCCCGAGTCGCAGGCCTTGCGCCAGCGTCTGGCCGAAAGCTTTGAAGCGGCCTTGCTTTTGGCTGGAGGCAAGGCCCTTGCGCTCGATCTGGACGCGCCCCCCGAGCGTGCCGAGCATTGGTTCAGCGCGCGCTTTGCCTGTCCCCTGTGTGATTACGCGTTGCCAGAGATGGAACCGCGGCTGTTTTCCTTCAATTCACCGGTGGGTGCTTGCCCCTCTTGCGACGGCCTGGGCCACAGCGAATTTTTTGATCCGTCTCGCGTGGTGGCTTTCCCCAGCTTGAGCCTGGCCAGTGGTGCCATCAAGGGTTGGGACCGGCGCAATGGATCCTACTTTGCGCTGATAGAAAGCCTGGCCCGACACTACGGCTTTGATGTGGACCAGCCGTTTGAGTCCTTGCCGGCCTCGGTGCAGCACGCCTTGCTGTATGGCTCGGGGCAAGATGAGATTCGCTTTAGCTATGTGCTGGCCTCCGGTGAGAAGGCGGGGCGCAAGGTCAGCAAGAAGCACGCTTTTGAGGGCGTCATTCCAAATTTCGAGCGTCGTTGGCGTGACACCGATTCATCGGTGGTCCGTGATGAGCTGGGTCGTTATCGCAGCCTGCGACCCTGCCCCGATTGCCAGGGCACGCGCCTGCGCTCTCAGGCGCGGCATGTGTTTCTGGTCGATGCGGTGGACGGCCACCGCAAGGCGATCTATGAAATCGGTCGTGTCACCTTGCGCGAGGCGCATGGGTATTTCAGCAGCCTGCGCCTGCACGGAGCCAAGGCCGAAATTGCGGACAAGGTGGTGCGAGAGATTGGCCAGCGGCTGAAGTTTCTCAACGATGTGGGGCTGAGCTACCTCAGCCTCGACCGCAGCGCCGATACCCTGTCGGGCGGTGAATCGCAGCGCATCCGCCTGGCCAGCCAGATCGGTTCGGGGCTGACCGGCGTCATGTATGTGCTCGATGAGCCGAGTATTGGCCTGCACCAGCGCGACAACGACCGCTTGATTGCCACCTTGCGTCATTTGCGAGATCTGGGCAACAGCGTGCTGGTGGTCGAGCACGATGAAGACATGATCCGAGCCGCCGATCATGTGATTGACATGGGGCCCGGTGCCGGCGTACATGGCGGTCGTGTGGTGGCCCAGGGCACGTGCGAGGAGGTCTCGGCCGATCCGCGGTCAGTAACCGGCCGCTATTTAAGCGGGGCCCAGCAGATCGAAATTCCTGCCCGCCGCAGGCCTTGGCTACCGGTCATGGATGCGGACAAGCCGTCATCGGCCGCCCGCTTGCAGGCGCTGCGCATCGTGGGCGCCAGCGGTCACAACCTCAAGCAGGTCACGGTCGATTTTCCGGTCGGCTTGCTCACATGCGTCACTGGCGTGTCAGGCTCGGGCAAATCCACGTTGGTCAATGACACCCTGTATGCGGCGGTGGCGCGGCATCTGTATCGAGCCCATGAAGAGCCGGCGGCGCATGAATCCATCGAGGGTCTGGAGTATTTCGACAAGGTCATTAATGTGGACCAGTCGCCGATCGGTCGCACGCCCCGAAGCAACCCGGCGACCTACACCGGCTTGTTCACGCCCATCCGCGAGCTCATGGCCGAAATGAATGCGGCCAAGGAGCGCGGCTATGGACCCGGTCGCTTTTCCTTCAATGTGGCCGGCGGCCGCTGCGAGGCTTGTCAGGGCGATGGCATGGTCAAGGTCGAGATGCATTTTCTGCCGGACGTGTATGTGCCCTGCGATGTATGCCAGGGGCAGCGGTACAACCGTGAAACGCTGGAGATTACTTACCGGGGTTGCAATATCGCGCAGATCTTGGACATGACCGTTGAGTCTGCAGCCCAGTTCTTCAGCGCGCAGCCGC
The DNA here is from genome assembly GCA_044370875.1 of Polaromonas sp. Taxonomy (GTDB): domain Bacteria; phylum Pseudomonadota; class Gammaproteobacteria; order Burkholderiales; family Burkholderiaceae_C; genus Polaromonas. Next base: position 2,035 of record JBILUT010000195.1, read on the forward strand.
AAATTTCACGCAAGCTGCAGACCTTGCTGGATGTGGGGTTGAGCTACATCAAGCTGGGTCAGTCGGCCACCACCCTCTCGGGCGGCGAGGCCCAGCGCGTCAAGCTGGCGCTGGAGCTGTCCAAGCGCGACACCGGGCGTACGCTCTACATCCTGGACGAACCCACCACCGGACTTCACTTTGCCGACATTGAGCTGCTGCTGCGTGTGCTGCATCAGCTGTGCGATGCGGGCAACACCATCGTCGTCATCGAGCACAACCTCGACGTGATCAAGACCGCCGATTGGCTGATTGACCTGGGTCCGGAAGGCGGGGCCGGCGGCGGCATGGTGGTGGGCGCGGGCACGCCGGAACAGCTGGCCGCTCTGGAAGGCAGCACGACTGGGCACTACCTTCGGCGCATGCTGGCCTAAACGGACAGCGCTTTCAGCCTCGGTCCGCAGCGCGCCATTGATAGATCAACCACTCATCGCGGTCTTTGCTGCGGGTCCGTTCATAAAACGCCTGGACTCGCAGGCCCACTTGCAGAGGTGTTTCAGAGTCTATGCCGCCGATCAGCAGAGGCCCTTCGTCAACTTGAACGCTCACGATGGTGTAGGGCGTGGCAAGTTCGGCAAAGTAGGCCCTGTGAAAAACGGTCCAGGCGTGAACCCTTCCCCAGCCGCTGATCGCCTGCCATTGCCATTGCGATGACAGACAGCTCGGGCAGACCGGGCCCGGCGGGTACCAAATATGGTGGCAGGCCGAGCAACGCTGCAGGCTAAGCTGTTGCTTCTGAACATGACTCCAGAAGGCATCTTCCAACAAGCCGCGGGCGGGCGCGGGTCGGGTGGTCACGGGCGCGTTCATTCACACACTCCTTCGGTAGATGATGGTGGCCACTTTGCCAGCGATGTCGGACATGTAGTGCCCCCAGCGTGCAAGTTGAACCTGCCTTGCACCGGCCTGTCCTCGAAGTTGTCGCACCAATTCGACCTGATGGTTCCAACCTTGCATATAGCTCTCAGAGAGATGGCCGCCTGAGGTGTTTACCGGCAGCCTACCCCCGGGTCCGATTTGTCCATCCGCAATGAATCGGCCCGCCTGTCCTAGTTCGCAGTAGCCAAAACCCTCCAGTGCAAACAGTACGTGGGCGCTGAAGCTGTCATAGATTTGCGCCAGACTTATGTCTTTCGGACCGACGCCGGCGTTATTGAAGACATCGCTGGCTGCCTGTTGGTGCGCCTGGTGATAAAAATCGACGAGACGGGGCTTGAGGCTGGTGGCATCGATATTCATGTCGCTGCGTCCAAAGCCCGCTAGCTCCACCGCATGCCCACCCAGCGCCTTGGCCCTCTTGGTTGACATCACGATAAGCGCCACGCCGCCATCGTTGACCAGGCAGTAGTCATAGAGCCGCAGCGGCTCACAGATGTAGCGAGCCTGCAGGTACTGGTCGTGGGTGAGCGGCTGGCGCATGATGGCGTTTTCATTGAGCTGTGCAAACCTGCGCTGTGCGATCGCGATGTCGCCGAGTTCGCGTGAGCTCAAGCCATGCAGTGCCATGTAGCGCTGCGTCATCAGCGCGTAAAGGGCGCCTTGTGAGGTCATGCCCCATGGCGCGTAGTAGGTGTACGCCAGGTAGCGGTCGCCTCCATCGGCCTGCGCCCCACCGTATTGCGTGCCGCGTGTACGCTGGTTATTGCCGTACACCAGCGCGATGCACTCGGCCGCCCCGCTTTGAATGACCATGGCCGCCTGCATGAGCGCGTTGACCGCATCGCCTTGGCCCATCCATCGAACGTCCATGCCCAGGACCTCGCCCGTGCGTTCGGGGGCCAGCGTGGGGCCAACGATCAGTCCGTCGATGTCTTGCTTGCGCAGCCCAGCATCTTGCAGTGCCCGGGTAAATGCCAGTGCGGCATAACCGTAGGAATCGTGCGCGCCTGCCTTCTCGCGGGCGACGGCGTAATCGGCTGCATAGTCGGTTTCGCCAATTCCCACCACCGATGCAACCCCGCTCAGCGGCGCCATC
>JBILUT010000045.1:0-8392 GCA_044370875.1 Polaromonas sp.
ATGTCCTGCACGCCGGGATCGTCCGTACAAAGGACGGCCGCTCCGTAGAACGGCATGCGATGAAGAAACTCGACGAATGCCGATTTCAGACGCCCCAGATCGTGACCATAGGTCTCCATGTGGTCGGCATCGATATTGGTAACCACAGCCATGACAGGCAGCAAGTTGAGAAAGGAGGCATCCGACTCATCGGCTTCAACCACGATGTACTCACCGGCGCCGAGCTTGGCATTGGCCCCCGCGCTGTTGAGTCGCCCGCCAATGACAAAAGTCGGATCAAGGCCACCCTCGGCGAGCACGCTGGCGACCAGGCTGGTGGTGGTGGTCTTGCCGTGGGTTCCAGCGATTGCAATGCCACGCTTGAGGCGCATCAGCTCGGCCAGCATCAAGGCCCGCGGTACCACGGGGATACGCTGGGCTCGCGCCTGCACGACTTCTGGGTTGTCGGGCTTGACGGCGGTCGAGGTCACCACCGCATCGACCGCTTCCAGATGCGCGGCATCGTGACCCACGAAGGTGCGCATGCCCAGGGCAGACAAGCGGCGCAGCGTGGCACTATCCGACAGATCGGAGCCCGATATCTGGTAGCCCAGGTTGTGCAGCACCTCGGCAATGCCGGACATGCCCGATCCCCCGAGCCCGATAAAGTGAATCCGCTGCACGGCGTGCTTCATGCGGCCAACTCCTCGCAAGCTTGCACCATCGTCTCGGTGGCACGGGTCTTCGCCAGGCCATGGGCAGCCTGTGCACGGACCAGCAATTGCTTGCGGTCGGCACCCTGGATCAAATCGGCCAGTTGCTGCGCGGTCATTTCGCGTTGCGGCAGCAGCCAGGCGGCTCCCGCGTCGCTGAGATAGCGCGCGTTACGCGTCTGGTGGTCATCGACTGCAAACGGAAAAGGCACCAGCACCGAAGCCGCGCCAATGGCCGCCAGTTCAGTCACCGTTGATGCGCCCGCGCGGCAGATGACCAGATCGGCCTGCGCGAAGGCGGTGGCCGTGTCCTCAATGAAGGCGGTCAACTCTGCCTGCACCTTGGCATCGGCATAAGCAGCCTGCAAGGCCTCAAGCTGACGAGCGCCACTTTGGTGCAGCACCTGGGGCCGTGATGCTTCAGGGATCAAGGCCAGCGCCTGGGGCACCACCTGATTGAGTGCCTGTGCACCTAGGCTGCCACCCACCACCAAAAGACGAAGTGGCCCGCTGCGCTGCGCAAAGCGTTGCGCCGGAGGCTGCTGCCGGGTGAAAGCCTGCCGCAGCGGATTGCCGATGCACACCGCCTTCTTCAGCACATTGGGAAAGGCCGTGAAAACACGGTCTGCCACCTCAGCCAGTACCCGATTGGCCAGTCCGGCCACCGAATTTTGCTCATGCAGGATCAGTGGCTTGCCCAGCAGCACGCTCATCATGCCGCCAGGAAAGGTGATGTAGCCCCCCAGACCAACAACCACATCGGGCCGGATGCGCCGCAGCACCACGATGCTCTGCCAAAACGCCTGCAGCAAACGCGGGGGCAGGAGGAAGGCAGTCAACAGCCCCTTGCCACGAAGACCGGAAAAGTCGACCGCTTCGAAGGGCAGACCTCGCGCGGGCACCAATTCACTCTCCATGCTCGGGCGCTCGCGGGATCCACGTCCGCCCAACCAATGCACCCGCCAGCCGCGCTCACGCAAGGCCTCGGCCACCGCCAGACCCGGAAAGATATGGCCGCCGGTGCCACCGGCCATGATCACCGCACAAGGGCTGCTGCTCATGTTCGCCCTCCGCGCATCAGGATTCGGTTCTCACGGTCAACCCGCAGCACCACGGCCAGTGCCACCAGATTGAGCATGATGGCCGAGCCGCCGTAACTCATCAGGGGCAGGGTCAGTCCCTTGGTGGGTAAGGCCCCCAAATTGACGCCCACATTGATCAGCGCCTGAAAGCCGATCCACAAACCCACTCCCTGCGCCACCAGGCCAGAGAACAGGCGATCCATTGCGATGGCTTGCCGGCCGATGTGCATGATGCGGCGGGTCATCCACAAAAACATGCCAATCACCAGCAAGACTCCCACCAGTCCAAGTTCTTCGCCGATGACGGCCAGCAAAAAGTCGGTGTGGGCCTCGGGCAACCAGTGCAGCTTTTCGATGCTGCCGCCCAGGCCAACGCCGGTGAATTCGCCGCGTCCGAAAGCGATCAATGCATGGGAGAGCTGATAGCCCTTGCGAAGCGCATTGGTCGGCGACCACGGGTCCAGGTAGGCAAAAATACGCTCGCGACGCCACTCGCTGGTCCAGATCATGATGGCGAAAGCCAGTACGGCAATGGCAGCGATGAAGAAGAACATCCGGGCGTTGACACCCCCGAGGAAGAGGATGCCCATCGCAATCACCACGATGACCAGGAACGCCCCCATGTCGGGCTCGGCCAGCAGCAGCAGGCCCACCACGCCCAGCGCCACGCCCATCGGCAGGACGGCACGAAAGAAGTGTTCCTTGACTTCCATCTTGCGCACCATGTAGTCGGACGCATACATGAGCACTGCGAACTTGGCCAGTTCAGAGGGCTGAAAATTAAACAGGCCCAGGGGAATCCAGCGCCGCGCCCCATTGACCTCACGTCCTATAAACGGAATGAGCACCACCACCAGCAAAGCCAAGGCCGCAATGAACAGCCACGGCGCCACCCTTTCCCAGGTGGACATCGGCACTTGGAAAGCCAGCACCGCCACCACCAAACCGACCAACAGGGAAAAGCCATGGCGCAGCAAATAGTGGGTGCTCTCCATACGGGCAAACCGCGGGTTGTCGGGCATGGCCACCGAAGCCGAATAGACCATCACCAAGCCCCACAACAACAAGGTCATCGTGACGAAGACCAGGGCCTGATCAAAGCCAGCCAGTCGCGCCGGATTGATGGGTCCAAGCAGGCGGCGGTTTGCGCCGGTGCGTACAGGCAGGACCGAGCCGACCGGCGAGCGCGAGTTTTCAAGCATGCCCCGCCAACGATCGACCCAGGCCAGGTTCACAGCATCACCCCCTGCTCCAGGGCCAGATCACGCACGGCCTGGCAAAAGACCTCGGCGCGGTGACCGTAGTCGCGAAACATGTCAAAGCTGGCGCATGCCGGAGAGAGCAAAACCGCATCTCCCTCCTGGGCCAAAGACAGCGCCTGCCGAACCGCCTCTTGCAAGTCTGCCGCCTGATGCAAGGGGACCGCGGTTGCGTTCAGAGCCTGCGCCAGCAAAGGCGCATCGCGGCCGATCAGCACCACGGCCCGCGCATGGGCAGCCACAGGGTCGGCCAGAGGAGAAAAGTCTTGCCCCTTGCCTTGCCCACCCAAGATGACCACCAAGCGCCGCTCTGCACCCAAGCCTCGCAGGGCAGCCACCGTGGCACCCACATTGGTGCCCTTGCTGTCGTCAAAAAATTCAACTCCGGCGATCACCCCCACCGGCTCAACCCGGTGCGGCTCGCCCCGGTACTGCCGCAACTCATGCAGCATCGGCGCTAACGTGCATCCGGCCGATGAGGCCAAGGCCAGAGCAGCCAGCGCATTGCAGGCGTTGTGACGTCCCCGGATGCGCAGAGCCTCCGTCGGCATGAGGCGCTGGATATGGATCGGCTCCTCGTCGTCCTTGCGTCGCTTGATCGTCTCGTCGGCCGGCGCAGCACGAACCAGCCAGCTCATGCCGCCGACCTGCTCCAGCCCCCAATCACCACAGCGGGTCGGTACATCGGCGCCAAAGGTCTGATAGCTTCGCCGTGAGGCCGGCCGTGACTTGCCCTTGCTCACGGGAGCTGGCAACTGAGTCATGACCCAGGGGTCGTCACGGTTCAGGATCATCAAGCCGCGTCGTCCGTAGATGCGAGCCTTGTCGTCTGCATAAGCCTGCATGGATCCGTGCCAGTCCAGGTGATCCTGAGACAGATTCAAAACGGTAGCCGCATCGGGCTCGAAATTGTCGACTCCATGCAACTGAAAGCTTGAGAGTTCAAGCACCCAGACCTCGGGCAGGTCCTTCTGGTCCACAGCCATGCTCAGGGTGTCGAGCAAGGTCGGACCAATGTTGCCGGCCACAGCGACCTTGCGGCCGGCCCGGGCCACCAGACGGCCGGTCAGAGAAGTCACCGTGGTCTTGCCATTGGTCCCAGTGACGGCCAGCACCACCGGGCGGTAGCCTTTGGGGGGCGGCGGCGGAGCCACCACAGGTGGCTCAGGGGGTTCATCGTCCGGGTCGGCATCGGCAGCAGCGGTCATGACAGGTCCCGCATCAGGTGCTGCAGAGGGCTCGTGCTGCGAAGCGGCTGGGACTGCCGCGATGGCCGAAGGCACGCTCGCATCACCCGATGCGTCTGCCCATGATGAAGGCGGGGTCACATCCGGGGCGGCCTCTTCATCGGCCTGGCGCAGGTCGGACAAGGCGGCCATGAACAGCGTCAGCTCATTGCCGATATGCAGGCCGATGGCACGCGCCGCATCGACCACCGGCGCCACCTCGGCCGGGGACAGGCCCGGACTCTTGAATACCGCCTGTTGGCCTTGAACCTGCTCAGCACAAAACGGTCCGCTGATGAACTTGACCTCGGGGGCATCGGCTCTCAAGGTCTGCAACTGCGGCGGATGCTCGCGCGTGTCGGCCACGGTCACCTGAGCGCCGCAGCGCACGCACCAGCGCGCCATGGCCAAGCCCGACAGGCCCAGGCCCAGCACCAGCACATGTTGATCACGCAGGCTTTTCATCTGAGTTTTAGCGTGGACAGACCCACCAAGCAGAGCAGCATGGTGATGATCCAGAAACGCACCACGACTTGGGTTTCGGTCCAGCCGCTTTTCTCGAAGTGGTGATGCAGGGGGGCCATCTTGAGAATGCGGCGGCCCTCGCCATATTTGCCCTTGGTGTATTTGAAGTAGGACACCTGGGCCATCACCGACAGCGCCTCAACCACAAAAATACCGCCCATGATGGCCAGCACGATCTCCTGACGCACGATGATGGCAATCGTGCCCAAAGCCGCGCCCAGAGCCAGCGCGCCGACGTCGCCCATGAAAACCTGCGCCGGGTGCGCGTTGAACCACAGAAAGGCCAGCCCTGCACCGGCCATGGCGGCGCAGAAGATCAGCAGCTCACCGGAGCCCGGAATGAAGGGCAGAAACAGATACTTAGAGTAGACCGCACTGCCCGTCACATAGGCAAAGACACCCAGGGCTGAACCCACCATCACCACCGGCATGATGGCCAAGCCGTCGAGTCCGTCGGTCAGATTGACCGCATTGCTCGACCCCACGATGACCAAATAGGTCAGGATCACAAAGCCGAACACGCCCAGCGGATAGCTGATTTCCTTGAAGAAGGGGACCATCAGTCCGGCTTTGGGTGGAAGGTCCACGTCAAAGCCCGATCTGACCCAGCTCAGAAACAGTTCGAAGACGCGTGCGTTTGAGCTTTCGGAAATGCTGAAGACCAGATAGAGCGCGGCCAGCAAGCCAATCACCGACTGCCAAAAATACTTTTCGCGTGAACGCATCCCCTCGGGGTCTTTGCGCACCACCTTGCGCCAGTCATCAACCCAGCCGATAGCGCCAAAGCCCAAGGTCACGATCAGGACAATCCATACAAAGCGATTGGACCAATCGAACCACAGCAGCGTTGCAATCGCAATCGACAGCAGCACGAGAACACCGCCCATGGTGGGCGTCCCGCTCTTGGCCAGGTGAGTCTGCACGCCGTACCCGCGCACGGGCTGCCCGATCTTCAGGGCAGTCAGCCGACCGATCACCCAAGGCCCGGCCACCAGGCCGATCAGCAAGGCCGTCATGGCGGCCATCACCGCCCGGAACGTCAGGTACTGAAACACCCGGAAAAAGCCCAGATCCGGTGACAGACTCTGCAGCCACTGCGCCAACCAGATCAACATGCGGGCTCCTTCACAGCCTGTTGTGTCTGCGCCTGGGCTGCGATCGCCTGCACCGCACGCTCCATGCGCATGAATCGCGATCCCTTGACCAGCACACTGGCCGACGAGACCGGCACGGGCTCAAGGGCTGCCACCAAATCTTCCACCTGCTCGAAATGACGTGCGCCCGAAAAAGCCTGCGCCGCATGGCGCATCAGCGGACCCGTACACCACAGTTGCTCAATGCCCTGCGCCTTCGCGTAGGCGCCCACCTCAGCGTGAAACTGGGCACCCTGCTCACCGACCTCGCCCATATCACCGAGTACCAACAGATGCGGCCCTGGCAAATCCTTCAGCACTTCAATTGCAGCACGCACCGAGTCCGGGTTGGCGTTGTAGCTGTCATCGACCAGATAGATGCTGCGCGGTGACGCACCGGCCAGGCTCAGACGCATGGAACGCGACCGCCCCTGCACCGGCTCAAACGCAGACAGCCCCTGCGCAATGGCCGCCAGGGGTATGCCAGCGGCCATTGCGCAGGCGGCGGCAGCCAGGGCATTCTTGACGTTATGCCGTCCTGCCTGCTGCAAGGCAAATTCAAGCGGTCCCTGTGGCGTGGCGGCCCGTACCTGCCAGCCGGCGCCCTGCGGCTGCAGGCCTTCGATCCGTACATCGGCCGGGCCACTCAAGCTGAAGGTCAGGGTTTTGCGCACACCGGCCAGCTGGCGCCAGATGGGGGTGTAGTCATCATCGGCTGGAAACACCGCCACCCCGTCGGCGGGCAGACTGCCCATCACCGATCCGTTCTCACGAGCCACTGCCTCGACGGTGGCCATGAACTCAAGATGCTCGCGCTGGGCGTTATTGACCAGTGCCACTGTGGGGCTGGCCATGCGAGCGAGCTGTGCGATTTCACCCGGGTGATTCATGCCGAGCTCGACAACGGCCATCCGGTGCTCTGGCCGCAGGCGCAGCAAGGTCAGCGGCACCCCAATGTCGTTGTTAAAGTTACCTTGCGTGGCCAAGCCATGCTCGCCCAGATAGGCGCGCAAAATTGCCGCCAGCATCTGGGTCACCGTGGTCTTGCCATTGCTACCCGTCACCGCAATCAAGGGACCGCGCAGCACCGATCGCCACGAGGCAGCCAGTTGTCCGAGGGCCAGACGACTGTCGCTGACCTCCAGACCTGGCACGCCGGCCGCAGCCACCCCCCGCTCGGCCAGAACGGCCACTGCACCTGCTGCCGCTGCCTGCGGCAAAAAGTCATGACCGTCAAAGCGATCGCCGCGCAAAGCCACGAACAGATCGCCAGCGCGCAGGCTGCGGCTGTCGGTGTGCACCCGCTCAATGCGGATCTCCCCTGCGCCCACCAAACGGGAACCGGGCAGCCACCGCGCCGCCTGAGCCAGCGTCAGCATGCAGCCACCTCCTGTGCGCCAGAGGCACGCGCACGCAAGGCGCGGGCCGCCACTTCACGGTCCGAAAATGGCTTGCGCTGCCCTTCAATTTCCTGATAGTCCTCATGGCCCTTGCCCGCCACCAAGACCACATCGGCATCAGCAGCCTGACCGATGGCCAGCGCGATGGCTCGCGCGCGGTCTTCTTCCAGGACAGCCTCTTGCGCGTGCTGCAGTCCGGCCACCATGTCCTTCAAGATCGCGCCCGGTAATTCGCTGCGCGGGTTGTCGCTGGTCAGCACCAGCCGCTGCGCGTGTCGCTCACCGACGGCCGCCATCAGGGGGCGCTTGAGCCGATCGCGGTCCCCCCCGCAGCCAACCACCAACCAAAGCCGCCCGCCCCGGCCATCAGCAACTGGCCCGAGGGCCTGCAAAACCTGCTCAAGTGCATCGGGCGTATGGGCGTAGTCCACCACCACCAACGGTTGCGCCACACCCCCTAAGGACTCCATGCGCCCCGGTACAGCCGTCAGGTCGGCGCAGGCACGGCCGGCCTGCACCAGACTCAAGCCCAGGCCGCGCAACCCCGCCATGACACCCAGCAGATTGCTGACGTTGTAGCGGCCCACCGCCGGCACTCGCACCGTGCAAGACTGTGCACCCTCGACAACTTCGAACGCAATGCCGACATCGGCCGACCTCAAGTCCTGAGCCCGCAAGCGGGCCGGGCCGTCAATCGAAACCGTCCACACATCCAAACCCTGGCGACCAGAGAGTTGCCCGGCCAGTTCAGTTCCCTTGGGATCGTCGATATTGATCACCGCTGCACGCAGGCCAGGCCAATCAAACAGCCGCGCCTTGGCCTGCCAGTAGGCCTGCATGGTGCCGTGGTAGTCGAGATGATCCTGGGTGAAATTGGTAAAGAGCGCGGTGTGAATCGACAGACCCTCCAGACGCGACTCGGCCAGACCAATCGATGAGGCCTCGATCGCGCAGGCCTTGTGGCCAGCCTCGACCCACTGCCGCAAATGCTGCTGCAACAGCACCGGATCGGGCGTGGTCAGCCCATTCGACTGCAAACGTCCCGGCTGGCCCAGCCCGAGCGTGCCTACCAGGG
>JBILUT010000103.1:0-5809 GCA_044370875.1 Polaromonas sp.
TCGAGGTCTTGCCGTTGGTGCCGGTCACCGCCATGACCTGAAGTTGTGCACTGGGGTGTCCATAGAACGCCGAGGCAATGCCCGATGCATCAGCCTTCAGACCTGCATAGGTGGCAATTCGCTGGTCGTTCAAATCAAGTCCGGCCTGTGCGCTGGCCTGATGCTCAACCAGACAGGCCCGCGCGCCAGCAGCCAGCGCGGCGGGGACAAAGCGACGACCATCTGAAGCGGCCCCTGGCCAAGCCAGAAAGGCATCGCCGGCTGACAGTCGGCGGCTGTCGGCATGCAAGCCAATCGCACCGCGATGGCGCAGCCATTCAACGGCCTGGCTGGGCGTCTGCAGAACGGTGCTCAAAACGACTCCTGCACGGCCTTGGCGATGATCTGCGGCTTGACGCTGAGGTCCGGAGGCAGCCCCATCATGCGCAGCGTCTGCTGTACCGTCTCGGCAAACACCGGCGCGGCAACTTCACCGCCGTAGTAGCGGCCGGCGCTGGGCTCATCGATCATCACCGCCACAACGATGCGCGGCTTTTCCACCGGCGCCAGACCGACAAAAAAGCCACGGTACTTCTTGTCGGAGTAGCCCTTGCCCTCTTGCTTGCGTGCCGTGCCGGTCTTGCCCCCGACTGAATAGCCAATGGTCTGCGCCTTCTGGGCGGTGCCGCCAGGCTGCGTGGCCAGTTGCAACATCTGGCGCATGGCAATCGCATTTTTTTCGCTGAAGACACGAAGGCCTGCGCCGGGCTCGCTGGTCTTGAGCAAACTCACCGGTGTCAGTTCACCATCACGGGCAAACACGGTGTAGGCATGCGCCAACTGGAACAGCGAGACCGACAAACCATAGCCGTAGCTCATGGTGGCCTGCTCGATGGGCCGCCAGGTCTTATACGGTCGCAGCTTGCCACTGACGGCACCGGGAAAGGGGATCTGCGGCTTTTGTCCGAACCCCGCCCGCGCGTAGAACTCCCACATCTCGCGGGGCTGCATCTGCATGGCCATCTTGACCGTACCGACGTTGCTCGATTTCTGGATGACCTGCGACACGGTGAGCAGCCCGTTGGGGTGGGTGTCGCTGATGGTGACGCCGCCGAGCATCATGCGACCGGGCGCGGTATCGATGGTGGTGTCAGCACGGACAAGGCCCTTGTCCAGAGCCGCCGCAACCGCAAAGGCCTTGACGGTCGAACCCGGCTCGAAGGTGTCTGTCAGGGCCCGGTTACGCAGTTGCTCCCCGCTGAGGTGAACCCTCTTGTCGGGGGTGTAGCTTGGATAGTTGACCAAGGCCAGCACTTCACCGGACTGTGCGTCAAGCACCACCACGCTACCGGCCTTGGCCTTGTGCTCCTGAACCGCATCACGCAGCTTCTGGTAAGCGAAGAATTGCACCTTCGAATCGATAGACAGCTGCAAATCTCGCCCATCGACCGGCGGCGTTTGCTCGCCCACATCCTCGACCACTCGACCGAAGCGATCTTTAATGACACGCCGCGAGCCAGCTTGGCCTGCCAGCTGCTTGTCAAACGCCAGTTCGACACCTTCCTGACCGAGGTTTTCTACATTGGCAAAGCCCACCACATGAGCGGCAGCCTCGCCATCGGGATACATGCGCTTATAGCCACTGCGCTGGTAAATGCCTTTGATGCCAAGTTCAGCCACCTTGCGGGCCACCGCCTCATCGACCTGCCGCTTGACCCAGACGAACGTCTTGTCTTCATTGAAGAGCCTCTGCTTGAGGTCCGGCAGAGGCATTTCAAGAAGACGCGAGAGTTCTGCCAGCTGTGCGGGCGTAGCCTGTACATCCTCGGGAATGGCCCACAAGCTGGGGGCCGGCACGTTATAGGCCAGCACCAGGCCGTTGCGATCCGTGATGCGCCCACGACTTGCCGGCAGTTCGAGCGTACGCGCGAAGCGAACCTCACCCTGCTTCTGAAAGAAATCGTTGTTGAGGACCTGGACATAAGTCGCCCGACCGGCCAGTACGGCAAAGCCCAGCGCGATGGCAGCCACCACGAATTTGCTGCGCCAGACCGGCGTGCGACTGGCCAAAAGAGGACTGGCGCTGTAACTGACGCTGCGGCTCACGGTCTGCCCCCGGTGGCGCCAGGTGATTCGGTTACGTACTGCGTGATGGCCGGCGTCACCGTGCGCATCTGCATCTTTTCTTTGGCCAGGCGTTCAACCCGCAGCGGCGTAGCCTGTCCGCGCTTTTCAGCTTGCAGTCGCTCATGTTCAATATCGAGCTTGCGCGCCTGTGCGGCTGCACGCTCCAGCGCTACATACAGACGGCGAGACTCGTACTGGACATGCACCAGGTAGAGGGCATGCGCCAGCACCGCCAGCACCAGCAAGAGGTTGAGCCGCATCAGACGGCCTCCGTGCGCTCAGCAACCCGCATCACGGCACTGCGCGCGCGCGGGTTGTCAGCGATCTCGTCTGGCGAGGGCATGAGGCGGCCGCAGAGCTTCAGGCGCATGGGCTGGGCGGCGGCCATCGGCACGCGACGGTCATACACCTGGCGAGCCTGATGCGCCATGAATTGCTTGACGATGCGGTCCTCGAGCGAATGGAAACTGATCACGACCAACCGACCTCGCGGTTTCAAAATCCTCAGGGAAGCCTCTAACGCCTGCCGAAGCTCTTCAAGCTCGGCGTTGATGAAAATCCGAAAAGCCTGAAACGTCCTCGTAGCGGGGTCCTTGCCCGGCTCACGGGTCTTGACCGCGCCAGCCACGACCTGGGCCAGCTCGGCAGTCCTGACCAAGGGGCCATGCTCGCGCCGACGGCGATCAATCGCCTTTGCAATCGCCCCAGCAAACCGTTCCTCGCCGTAGTCACGAATCACCTCGGCCATCTGCGGCACGCTGGCTTGTTCCAACCAGTGGGCCACACTGTGTCCGCGCGAGGTATCCATTCGCATGTCTAGCGGTCCATCGTGTCGAAAGGAGAATCCTCGCTGCGGGTCGTCGATCTGCGGCGAGCTCACGCCCAGGTCCATGAGCAGACCATCCACACTGGCTGTGTCCAGACTGTCGATCCGCGCAAACCCCTGATGGCGAATCGAAAAACGTGGATCGCTTGCGGCCAGCTGAGCCGCCGCTTCCACCGCCTGCGGATCCTTGTCGAAAGCCAGCAGGCGTCCCCTTGGCCCCAAGGCCTGCAGAATCTGACGCGAGTGGCCGCCGCGCCCGAAGGTGGCATCGACGTAGCAGCCCTCTGCATCGACCTGCAAGGCCTCGACGGCTTGACGGAGCAGGACAGTGTGGTGTTCCCATGCGTGCGTCACCGTGCGTCTTCAGAAAGAAAAGTCCTTGAAGACATCGGGCATCTGCCCCTTCATCTGCTCGGCCTCCTGCGCCGCGTACAGAGCCGCATCCCATAGCTCAAAGTGTGCGCCCATACCCAGCAGCACCGAGTCACGAGACAGGCCGGCGGCCTGCCGCAATTCGGGAGAGATCAGTACGCGACCGCTGGCGTCCATCTCCACGTCCATCGCATTGCCCAAAAAGATGCGCTTCCACCACTGCGCCTGCATCGGCAGGGCAGCAATGCGGTCGCGAAACTTTTCCCACTCATTGCGCGGGAAGAGCATCAGACAACCATGGGGATGCTTGGTGACCGTCAGCTGGCCCGCTGCAGTGGCGAGCAAGACATCACGGTGCCGCGTTGGCACTGCCAGGCGACCCTTGCTGTCGAGAACGATGGACGAAGCCCCTTGAAACACCGAAAAAATCCCTAGAAACGAGGTTCTCACCACAAAAATGCACTTTTCCCCACTTTAGCAGGAAATCGAAGCACTTCAAGAGGGCCAAGAACAAAAATTTTTCAATGAAATCAAGCACTTAGGGACGATTTCAAGGGACTTTTGAAATGTAAAAACCATTGAAAATGAAGCACTTAGCGATACCAATGAAAGTGCTTTGTGAGCCGAAGCACGCACCCATCGGCCCATCCCCCTCGGCACAGGGGCGCCGAGCGCAAAAAACAGGGCTCCCGAAGGAGCCCTCTACAGCAGACCAGGCGGCAAGCGCGACTTAGTCGCCGAACATCTTCTGCTTGAGTTCGCGACGCTGCTGCGCTTCAAGAGACAAGCTGGCCGTGGGCCGTGCAATCAACCGGGCCACCCCAATGGGCTCGCCGGTCTCATCGCAATAGCCGTAGTCACCGGCATCGATGCGCGTGATGGACTGCTCGATTTTCTTGAGCAGCTTGCGCTCGCGATCGCGAGTGCGCAGCTCGAGTGCGTGTTCTTCCTCGATGGTGGCTCGGTCAGCCGGGTCGGGCACCACCACCGTGTCCTCGCGCAAATGTTCAGTGGTCTCACCGGCGCTGTTGTGAATGTCTTGCTTGAGCTTGAGCAATTTCAGGCGAAAGAAGGCCAACTGCACATCGTTCATGTACTCGCTGTCGGGCATGGACTTGACTTCATCGTCTGTCAAATCTTCGGGGCGTTTGGTCTTCCAGTTGTTGGCCAATTTAGGGTCCTTGCGTATAGCCACCGCCGGCGGCGGTGGAGCGATGGCGCGTTCGGTGGCGGACACATAACTGGCCTTAGCTGCATCTGGTGCATGTGTCGGAGCCACCGGCGCCGGGGCTGCAGCGGCGGCAGCCTTGGTCTTGCGACTCGATGGGGAAGCAGCTACCGCGACCACCGACCCGGGCACCAGCGGCATGACAGCGACCGGAGCCGGCGCGGCGACTGCCTTGGCTGCGGGCTTGGCTGCGGGCTTAGCTGTGGGCTTGGCTGCGGGCTTGGCTGCGGGCTTAGCTGCGGGCTTAGCTGCGGGCTTAGCTGCGGGCTTAGCTGTGGGCTTAGCTGTGGGCTTAGCTGTGGGCTTGGCTGTGGGCTTCGCCTTGGGCTTAACGGCAGGCTTAGCTGCCGACTTCGCCTTGGGCTTGGCTGCAGACTTCGCTGCGGACTTCGCCTTGGGCTTGACAGCAGGCTTGGCTGCGGACTTCGCCTTGGGCTTGACGGCAGGCTTAGCCTTTGGCTTGGCTGCGGGCTTTGCCTTGGGCTTGGCCGCAGGCTTGGCCGCAGGCTTGGCCGCAGGCTTGGCCGACGGTTTCTTGACCGCAGACTTGGCCGCAGCTTTGGTGGGCTTGGTAGGTTTGACGGGCTTTTTGGCAGACGGACGCGCCGCCGCCTGCGGATGAGCTTGCAGAGAAGAACGGCCAGAACGGGCGTCCGGCTTCTCAGATGGAACGGGAGCTATCAAGGGCAGTCTCCTGTGCAATCAACCTGTACACGGCTCAAGGGCAGTTTTGCAGCCCCTGCGACCAGCCAATGGGCCGATGCCGCCGTGGGCACACGATACCGCAGTTTTTGCTCATGCACAGGCAGCCTCTTTCTGTAATCGTTTGCCGGCTTACGCGCCCCGGGTTTCCCCTCATGACCCTGAACCGCCTGAAGGCGAGCGTCAGGGGTGCCCGGATGCGGCGCGCGATTGTAGCGGCGAGTGGGCCGGGTCGCTCAGGCCAGACACTGTTCGAGCCCCTGAACAAAAATATCCCGTGGCAGATCGATCCCAATGAAGACCATCTTGCTCTGGCGCAGCTCGCCCTCGGCCCAGGCGGGGCCCAGGTCACTGCCCATGAGTTGGTGCACGCCCTGAAAAATCACTTTCGAGGCCGTGCCCTCCATGTGCAAGACGCCCTTGTATCGAAGCATGCGCGGCCCGTAGATATTGACCACCGCCCCCAAGAAGTCCTCGAGCTTGGCGGGGTTGAACGGTCGTTCTGCACGGAACACGAAGCTCTTCACGTCGTCATCGTGGTGATGATGGTGGGCATGTGAAGGATGGTCGCAATG